>JANXXG010000263.1 GCA_025350745.1 Chloroflexota bacterium
CGAGAGAGTCCTGGGAATCAGCGTCGTCGCGGTGCTCGATTGCAAGCGTGCTTACCATCCGAGCCGTGCTCCAAAGCACGGACCACGATCAGCGGACTCTTAATCCCTTGGTCGTGGGTTCGAATCCCTCCTGGCTCACCGTGTGATGTGTCGCCGACATCGGAGACGATGTCTCGCGACATCGTAGACATCAGGCCGACTGCCGCTGATAGTCGCGGGTCGGATCGAGGCGCGACCCGCGGGCCGGGTGAGGTCGTGGGCGAGATCGGGCTGCTGGACGAAACGACACGTTCGGCGACCGTCACCGCGATCGACGAGCTTGTCATCGCACGCCGCATCGGCACCCGCGAATTCGCCGAGCCGATCGTTCGTTCGGCGCAGATCTACAGCGGGCTCGTGCGGTTGATGAGCGCTCGCCTCAGGAACACCGACGACCACCTCATGGCGCTCGTGGCGGGGCGCGCGTAGCTCAACTCGTCAGTACCGCACCTCGTGCAGGGCGACGAGCTGCTTGCCGATCTCGACCGAGCGGTCGTAGCGAATGTCGAAAAGCCCGCCGACCCGGTCGGCAACGGCTCCGGTCACGAGGATCTGGTCCTTCGCAGCGAGATCCTCGCCGACCTTCGCCCCGATGTTCACCATGTCGCCGTACACGTTGTCCTTGAGCCGGATGACCGGTCCGCAGTTGATGCCGATGCAGACGCTGTACTGCTCCTTGTCCGGCAGCTTCGCGTTCCGGCGGAGGAGCCAGCGCTGCATGTCGATCGCACCGCGGATCGCCGACGCCGGGTCGTCGAACAGCGCGACGATGTTGTCGGCGTTGCGCGAGAGGCACACGCCGCTGCGCTTCTCGAGCAACGGGATGATCTTGTCGTAGCACTGGGTCATGACCGCGAGGAACTGGATGATCCCGTACTCGTGCGACTTGCGGGAGAAGCCGGACGAGTCGACCATGACCACGGTCACGTCGTCGATCGAGCGCACTTCGATCTCGCGGTCGACCCGCGACGCGTTCTTCGGCGTACGCGTGCGCAGCACGTCAAAGAACGCCTTGGAACTGAGCCGACCTTTTGCTTGGGCCATCGATGGAGCAGGATAGGGCGGGTGAACGACCAGGGGGAGGACCGGGTGCAGGCCGCGATCGCCGCCGGGCGCGCCGAGGCACGTCAGCTCCAGGCCACGATCCTGGCCCTCCGCGAGCAGTTGGAGGGCGTGGCGGCCGCCCGGGACGAAGCTGTCGAGGCGGTGCGGGCGGCGAGCCGGGACGAGGCCCGCCAGCTCCAGGACACCGTCCGGGCCTTGCGCGCCGAGGTGGACCAGTTCCGGTTCGAGCACGCGGCCGCGCTCGAACACCAGCGTCAGGTCGCGCACAACGAGCTCCGGCAGCTGCGCGAGACGGTCGCCCTCCTCCGGGCCGAAGCGGAGCGCGTCCGTGCCCGCTGAGCGCATGCGCGACCGGCTCCGGCGCAACGAGCTGCTCCTCGACCTCACCCGGCGCGTGGGGGCGGTCGAGGACCTCGACGAGCTCCTCGCGATTCTCGTTTCGGCATGCGCCGAGGCAACGGACGCCGAGCGGGCTTCCCTCTTCCTCGACGATCCGAAGACGAACGAGCTGTACTCGCGCGTCGCGCAGGGCGTTTCGAACCGCGAGATCCGGATCCTGGATGATGCCGGGATCGCCGGTGCCGTGTTCCAGTCGGGGACCGGAGAGATCGTGCCCGATGCGAGCGCCGATCCGCGGTTCGACCGCACGGTCGACGAGGTCACCGGGTTCACCACGCGGTCGATCTTGTGTGCGCCGATCAAGACAACGCGCGGGGAGGTCATCGGCGTTGTCGAGTCGCTCAACAAGCGCACGGGGACGTTCACCCCGGCCGACCTCGATCTGCTCGAAGCGTTGGCCATGCAGGCCTCAGCCGCCCTGCGGAGCTCGCAGACCCTCGAGCGCACCGAGCGGACCCGGAAGCAGGAGCTCGAGTTCCTCGGCCTCGTGGCGGATATCTCGAGCTCGCTCGAGCTGTCGGTGCTCCTCCGTCGGGTGATGGGCGAAGCCACCCGGATGCTGAACGCCGACCGTTCGACCCTCTTCCTCCACAACGCGAAGACGAAGGAGCTCTGGTCCGAGGTCGGCGAGGGGCTCAGCTCGTTCCAGATCCGCATCCCGGACGACGCGGGCATCGCGGGCACAGTCTTCCGGTCCGGCACGACGATCAACATCCCGCATGCGTACGCCGACTTCCGCTTCGATCCGCGCACGGACGGGCGGACCGGCTACTTCACGCGCTCGATCCTCTGCGTGCCGATCGTCAACAAGGACGGGCGGATCATCGGCGTCACCCAGACGCTGAACAAGAACGGCGGGCCGTTCACCGACGAGGATGAGGCCCGGCTCAAGGCGTTTACCGCCCAAGTCTCGATCGCGATCGAGAACGCGAGCCTGTTCGACGACGTGCAGAACATCAAGAACTACAACCAGTCGATCCTCGAAAGCATGACGAACGGCGTGATCACGCTTGACGAGGACGGGCGCGTTCGCACCTGCAACGCCGCCGGGTATCGCATCTTGCGAGCGGCCGAAGCCGCGGTCCTGGGCCGTAGCGCGAGCGATCTCTTCACCGGACCCAACCAGTGGGTGGTGGACCGCATGGCCACAGCTGCGACGTCCAGTGATGGCGACGTGCTCATGAACGCGGAGCTCGAGCTAGGCGGCGACCGCGTCGACGTGAACCTCACCATCCAGCCGCTCATCAGCCTGAAGGCGAAGCCGCTTGGGATGATGCTCATGATCGAGGACATCAGCACTGAGAAGCGCATGAAGTCGACGATGTCCCGCTACATGGATCCGGCCATCGCCGACAAGCTCATGGCCGGAAATGACATGCTCGGTGGCCAGAGCGTCGAGGCGACCGTCCTGTTCTCCGACATCCGCTCGTTCACGACGCTCACCGAGGAGCTCGGCCCGCAGGGCACGGTCAGCCTGCTGAACGACTACTTCTCGATCATGGTGAACTGCATCACCCGCGAGGGCGGGATGCTCGACAAGTTCGTTGGCGACGCGATGATGGCCGAGTTCGGCATCCCGGTCGCGCACGACGACGATCCGGACCGGGCGGTGCGGGCTGCGGTGAGCATGATCCGCGAGCTCGGCGTCCACAACGATGAGCGCCGGGAACGCGGGCAGAAGCCGATCAAGATCGGTATCGGCATGAGCACCGACGTCATCGTCTCGGGCAACATCGGCTCCCCGAAGCGCATGGATTACACCGTCATCGGCGATGGCGTGAACGTCGCCGCGCGCCTTGAAGGTGCGTGCAAGGAATACGTCACCCAGATCCTGTGCAGCGAGAGCACCTACCGCAAGCTCAGGGGTTCATATCGCGCGCGCGAAATCGACCGCATCGTCGTGAAGGGAAAGGTCGAGCCTGTCGGCGTGTACGAGATCCTCGACTTCCATACCGACGAGAC
>JANXXG010000145.1 GCA_025350745.1 Chloroflexota bacterium
GAAGGGCGATCTGCGGAAGGTCATCGCGGCATACATCGGGGATGGGAACAATGTCGCCCACTCGCTCATGCTCGGCGCCGCAAAGACCGGGATGACCCTGCGGATCGCCTCACCCGACGGCTTCGAGCCGCTCCCGCGGTACCGCGAGCTCGCCGCGGAGGCCGCACGATCGAGCGGCGCCATCATCACGTATGGCAACGACCCCGCGGCCGCCGTCCGAGGTGCCGATGTGGTGTACACCGATGTCTGGACGAGCATGGGTCAGGAGCAGGAATACGAACGCCGCCGCCGCGCCTTCCAGGGATTCCAGGTGAACACCGCCCTGCTGTCCGGCGCGAAGTCCGATGCCATCGTGCTCCACGACCTCCCGGCCCACCGTGGTGAGGAGATCACAGACGAAGTGATCGATGGAGCACACAGCGCGGTGTTCGATCAGGCGGAGAATCGCCTCCATGCGCAGAAGGCGGTGCTCCGATGGATCGCGTGATCCTGGCGGACTGCTGCGAAGACTGGATCATCGAGTGGGGCGGCTTCTACGCCTCCGAAGCCCGCTTCGCCTGTCCAGAATGCGCGACCGCGTGGGAGAAGGCCGGCGAGCAGGCATTCAAGCGAGCCGATGGACGGGCCTTCGTCCGGCGGGAGCGGACCGGACCGTCCGCGTCCTTCCCATATCTCGCTGCGCAGGATGGCCACGAGCCGAACGTCGAGCGGTGCTGCGCGAAGCTCCTGTTGAAGCATGGGGACGGGCTGATCGCCGGCCGGTTCAGCTGTCCCGTCTGTGGGTCCGACTGGGAGCGCCGGACGGAGCGGCTCCACGGACTCCGCGTTCCGGTGTTCGCAAAGGCCGGGCTCGCGGAGCCGCTGACCGTGCAGCCTGGGCGCACCAGGCCGTTCCTTGTCGTTCTTTCGGAGTACACACCACCCCGGGACTGACCTCGGCGGTACGCCGAGCAGACAGGCTGCCACCTGTTCGATACGCGAAGGGTCGTTCGGGGCAGGACGAAGTCCGCATTCCCGTCATGCCGTCCGGCGGACAAGTGGCCGCCGCGGTCGGTCTGGTGTCGAAGACGAAGTAGAGAAGCCGATGGTCGAGAAACCGACGATCGAGAAGAACAAGCTTCCGGAACTCGAGATCCCTGACCTGACCAAGCGAACGGGCCAGAAGTAGCACCCATCGCCGGCTGCTAGCTCACGAGTGAAGCGCGGCCAATTTGCCGCGCTTCAGCGTTCTTTGGGCCCTGGAACATCTGGGAGGCGTGAGGGAGTTGAACCCTCGAAGGGAGATCCACATTCTCCAGTGTTACCGCTACACCAACGCCTCCGCGCTTGGGGAAACCTCACTCTAAGGAGTGGGGACGGCTCGGTCGAGCGGATCCGCGATCGGTCGGCGAATCCGCCCAGCTCAGGGCCCCGCTTTCCGCCTCGCGTCCTCGTAGAGCGGACGCACCATCGGCGCGGCTGGATGGAACTCACCGACATCGAGGTACACGGTCCAGATGGCCACCGCGCCTCTCCAGTCTTCCTTCTTGTAGAGCAGCAGCCCCTTCAGAAAGAGCCCGTCCGGATCCTTCGGTCGCAGCACGAGCACGCGGTCGACGGCGATCATCGCCGCATCGGGCTGGCCGGCCTGGGTGAGGATCAGCGCCAGTCCATTAAGCGCCGAGACGCTGCTCGGGTCGATCCCGAGGACCGACCGGTACGCGGTCACCGCGTCGGTCGTGCGGCCATCCTGGCGGTACGCATCGGCAAGCGCGAGCAGGGTCGGAACGTCCTTCGGCGCGGCCTTCGAGCGGGCCTCGAGCTCGGCCGTGGTCGGGCCGACGGCCGGAAGCGATCCGGTGATCGGCTCGCCTGGCGCGCGGTCTCCGGCCGCCTGCGGCAGGCTCTGCGCGACGAGGGCGGCGGCGATCCCGAGCAGGAGCGCGGCGATGCCCAGCGTCCGGATCGGCGCGCGACCGCGGACCGGCTCCGGCGCCGCACTGAAGGCGCCCCGTTCCAAGATGCCGCGCAGGCGCGCCGCGTCGGCCCCGTCGATCGTGCCCGCCGCTTCGGCGAACTGCAGATCACGCAGCGACGAGACCGCCCGCGCGACGTCGTCTCGCGCCGACGCGGGCTCGGCCGGCCAGCGCTGCGCCCGGGGCGTGAGCCACGGCCACAGCGCGGCGAGCGCGCCGGCGGCGATGGCGATGCCGAACACGACCGCGGTCATTGCGTTCCCTCTTCCCGCTCTTCGCGGGCGATGAGCTCCCGTAGCTCGCGGACCTCGTCGGAGCTGGGCTCCGGGACCGGCACCGCCTTGACGCGCGTCCGGTCAAGCGCGACGAGCGCTCCCGCGATGACGACCGCGATCGGCGCGAGCCAGACAAGACCGCTCCCGGACAGGAGCGGGGGCGACAGGAGGATCCAGTCGCCGTAGCTGCGCTGGAACTCGGCGCGGATCTCGTCGTCGGTCCGGCCTTCGGCCACGCGCGTCGCGACCAGCGCCTTCATGGAGCGCGCGGTATCCGAGGGCGAGTCCTCGACGGAGAGACCCTGGCAGACCGGGCAGCGCAGCTCGGCGGCGATCCGATCGACACGGTCGGCCTCGGTGACCGGATGTGGTCTCGCGCTCCAGCCGACCGCCACGGTGACCGCAAGGACAGCCGCGATGATGAGCCACCGCGTCCGGGTCACGGCTTCGGCGCAGTGCGCAGCGTCTCGATGGCCGTGATGAGCGTCCGGGCGTCGATGGGTCCGATGTGCCGGCCGGCGATGATCCCGTCCCGGCCGATGAAGTACGTTTCCGGCGGTCCGAACACGCCGTAGCTGAGCGCCACTCGCCCTGACTCGTCGACCGCGCTGGGCCAGGTGTTGCCGAGTCGGGCCGTGTATTCGCGCGCGGCGTCGGTGGAGTCCTGGAACACGATACCGAGCAGCACGACGTCCGTTCCGCGATAGCGCTCCCACACCTCGGTGAGCGCAGGGTTCTCTTCCTTGCAGGGGATGCACCACGAGGCCCAGAAGTTCAGGACGATGACCTTGCCCGTGTAGCTGTCCAGGCTGATCGAGCCGCTACCCGAGAGATCCGGAAGCGTGAACGCGGGCGCGGGTCTGCCGACCGTCCCGGTGCGGATGTCATGCGGGTCACGGCGGAACGCGAGGGTGAGGACGAGGGCGAGCCCGAGGATCAGGGCCACGGCCGCATATCGCGCGACGCGTCTCATTCGGCACCCACGGCATCCGCCAGCGGGACCGGCACCGGCACCGTCTTCCGCCGGGGCGGGGGGAGCGCCGCGAGCAGCGCGCCGAGGCCCACGATCGCGCCGCCGGCCCAGAGCCATGACACGAGCGGGATCACCCGCACGCGAAGGGTGGCCCACGCGCGACCGCGACCGTCGTACGCCGCGAGGATCGTGTAGATGTCGTCGCGCGACCCGGCCGCGATACCCGGCGTGCCGATCGCCTGCGCGCTGTTCGGGTACTGCACGAGCCCGGGATGCAGGCGCTCGCTCGCGCCGTTACCGGTGATGACGAGATCGGCGAACGTCGACGCGCGCCGCGGCTCGTTCACATCGCGAAGACCGGTGAGCACGACGTGATAGCCGGCGACGTCCATCGCGTCGCCGGGCGCGAGCGTGCGCTCCAGCTCGATGGTCCGCGACTGGCTCGTCGCGATCGCGACGATGGCGACAACGATGCCCAGGTGGACGACGTAGCCGCCATACCGGCGACCGTTACGACGGAACAGGGCCACGAATGCCCCCGCCGGCCGCTCGCCATGCAGGGTCCGCCGGGCGCGGATGCCCCGCAGGAACTCCTGGACGATGGTCGCGATCACGAATGCGGCGAGCGCATACGTGAGGACGGGCGCGATGCCCGTCATCCCCACGGCCACGGCACCGGCCGCGCCAAGGGCCGCCGCGATGGCAGGCGCGGTGAACTGCTTCTCGAGCGTCGCTCGGGACGCGCCGTGCCAGGGAAGCTGCGGCCCGATGCCCATCAGGAAGAGCAGCGCGAGGCCGATC
>JANXXG010000154.1 GCA_025350745.1 Chloroflexota bacterium
GCCAGCTTGTAATGCATCTGCCTGAACGGTGCTGCAAGTTCCGTCACATGAGCGGGGCCACAAGCAACCGCCGCGATAGTGAGCAGTAGGCAAAATCCGGTGAAGAATAACGGAGCGTGCAGTCGTCTCAATGATGCCTCCCAGTGTAGAAAGTCTAGCATTTGCCGGGGTTGACCCAAGTCGCGATGGGTGTTATCCCCGTATTGCAACGTTCTCCCAGTGATTCGGAGATTGGTTTGGATAGCAGCGATCGTTCGCACGGCAAATCGTCTCGACACCTCCGAGGTGCCTGCATAACGCGATAGGCTTGTGAGAGTCCGCGCGCCATGCCCCTCGCCGGATCGTTCCTCGTCCTACTGGTCGGCACGTATCTGTGGAGCGGGACGCTGCAGCCGCTGTATGTCGACCGTGCCGATCGGCCAGGGCGCGAGGCGCAAGCCTGGATCAAGACCAACCTGGCGGGCACGTCGGTCATCGTGGGCGGCGACGACCTGCTTGCGTACCTTCGAGAGCCGCAGGACGGCCCCGTATTCGCAGGTTTCCAAGAGCACTGGAAGGTCGCGAATGATCCCGTGGTCCGACGACAGCTCGGCTACGACTGGACCGGGATCGACTACCTTGTGATCGATCCGCACCAGCTCGCGGATCTCTACCGCACCCATAATTGGCTCGCCCTCACTGCGCTTGCCCACGCGCACAGGGTCGCCGCGTGGACCTTCGTGAACAGCGCACCGGGGCCCTTCCACCCGGACCAGCTCCTCGAGATCTGGGAGGTCGACCGGCTCAGCGACGCGAGCCTCGACGGACTCGGCGGCGCACAGCTCCGCAGCCGAAATGAGCTCTGCGGACCGCGGGTCGCCACCTGCGACGACCTCGTCGGCCGCCCGCCCCCAACGGCGGTCGATCTCGCCACCCGACCGGAGCCGATCCCGCCGCGGTAGCGGCGACACCCGCACACGCGCGCCGCGCGGGCGCGATGATTCTCCTCAGGATGCCCCCAGCCCTCGTCCCCCTCGCCCTCGTCGCCATCGGCGTCCCTGCAGCGGTCCGGGCCGCGTTCGGCCGCCCCCGCGGGATGACCGGGGCGTTGGTCCTGTCGCTCGCGGCCGTTCTCCTCGCCCAGGCGCTCGGCGAGATCGGCGGCTGGCGGACGGGTACGCTCGGTGAAGCGCAGGTGCTGCTCGCCGCGGTTGGCGCGGCGCTTGCGACAGTGACGGTCGCGCTACGAGAAGACTTCAGGGAGTGAAACGTCATGGGATTCGTACTTGGTCTCCTGCTCGGCGCGGTCGGCGCCCTGCTCTACGCACCGAAGGCCGGTGACTCGACCCGCGAGGAATGGCGGGTGCGCGCGGACGATCTCAAGAAGCGTGCTGACGACCTGCAGCGGATCGCCCAGAAGATGGCGGACGACGTCTCGGTGAAGGGACGCGAGGTCATCGCGGACGCGAAGCGTCAATGGGACAGCCCCTCAGGCACCGGTCGGCCCGGCGGCACCAGCGGCGGAGGCGCCGGCTCCAAGTCGAGCTGAGGTCGAGCTAGGCCCCATCGCGGGCTTTATCCTTGACACGGGGAACGCGGGGAGCCGGTCACTGACCGCCTGACCCGCGTTTTTCGTTATCTGAAAGGATGCACGAGCTGGACAGTCAGACCATCCGCGAGCGCTTCATCAAGTTCTTCGAGGAGAAGGGGCATCACCGCCTGCCCAGCGCGCCCCTCGTCCTGAAGGACGATCCGAGCGTGCTGTTCACGAGCGCCGGCATGCAGCCGATCGTGCCGTACTTCCTCGGGAAGAAGCAGCCGCCGGCGAAGCGGATCGTCACCGTCCAGAAGTGCTTCCGCACGACCGATCTCGACGTCGTCGGCTTCGACACGTACCACAACACATTCTTCGAGATGCTCGGCAACTTCGGCATCGGCGACTACTGGAAGAAGGAAGCGATCGGGTGGGGCTGGGAGCTCCTGACCGAGCAGTTCGAGATCGACCCGAAGACGCTCGTGGCGACGATCTATTTCGACGACGAAGAGGCCTTCGATATCTGGACCAAGGAGCTCGCCCTTCTTCCGCCGGAAAAGGTGTTTCGGCTGGGCAACCTCGCGAAGGGCGATGACACGAATTTCTGGTCGCCGGGCCCCACCGGTCTCTGTGGTCCATGCAGCGAGGTCTTCGTCGACCGTGGTCCTCAGCCCGGCGTCGCGCCGCACGCGTGCGACCCGGGTGAGAACTGTGGCCGGTACCTCGAGATCTGGAACTTCGTGTTCCAGCAGTACGACCGCAAAGAGGACGGCACGCTCGTGCCGTTGTCCAAGCGGAATATCGATACCGGTGCGGGCCTCGAGCGAACGTCTCAGGTCCTGCAGGGCGTCACCGACACGTTCCAGACCGATCTGTTCCAGCCGCTGGTCAAGAAGATCGAGACCTTGAGCGGCACGAAGTACGGCGCCGACCCGGTCACCGACGTTTCCATCCGCGTCGTCGCCGAGCATGCTCGGGCGGCCGCGTTCCTCATCGCCGACGGCATCGCGCCTTCGAACGAGGGCCGCGGCTACGTCCTGCGGCGCTTGATCCGCCGCGCGGCCCTCCACGCACGCCGGCTCGACCTCAAGGCCGGGGCGATCACGCAGGTCGCCGGCGAGGTCGTCAAATCGATGCAGCGTCACTACCACGAGCTGACCGCGGCGCGTGAGCGGATCGCCGAGACCATCACCGGTGAGGAAGAGAAGTTCGAGCGCACGCTGTCGAGCGGTATGGAGCAGCTGACACTGACGATCGCCGCCGCGAAGGACGCGCGGCAGGAGGCGATCGACGGAGAGACGGCGTTCCGCCTGTACGACACGTTTGGCTTCCCGCTTGAGATGACGCGCGAGCTCGCGACGGCGGCGGGCCTCGACGTCGACGAGGCCGGCTTCAAGAGGCTCCTCGATGCGCAGCGGCAGCGCGGCCGCGCCGCCGCGAAGTTCTCGCAGGACGCGATGAAGTTCGGTCAGCTCTATGCGGACCTCCACGAGAAGGAGGGCCTCGAGAGTGCGTTCAGCGGGTACACGGACCTTGCGACCGACGCCACGATCCGCTCGCTCGTCGTCGCCGGTGAGCGCGTCCAGGAGGCGCGTGAGGGTCAGGACGTCGAGATCGTGTTGGACCGCACGCCGTTCTACCCCGAGGGCGGGGGTCAGGTCGGCGATCGCGGCGACGTCACGACGTCCGAGGGTCGGGCGCTCGTTGCGGACACGCAGACCGCGGCGGCCCATGTGATCGTCATGAGCGCGAAGGTCGTCGACGGTGTTCTTCGCACCGGTGCACCCGCACGCGCCTCGGTGGACGAGGACCTCCGCCGGCACACCATGCGCAACCACACCGCGACCCACCTGCTGCACGCGACCTTGCGCCGGATGTTCGGCGACGACGTCCATCAAGCGGGCTCGCTCGTGCACGCGCCCAACCTCCGGTTCGACTTCACGTTCGGGCGGTCTCTCACGCCGGAGGAGCTGCTGCGCGTGGAGACCGAGGTGAATCACGCGATCCTCGCCAACGCGAGCGTCCAGGCGCAGAGCATGCCGTTGCAGGACGCGCTCGCCTCGGGCGCGACGCACCTGTTCGACGAGAAGTATGGCGATGAGGTCCGCGTCATCGAGGCCGGGCCGACGTCGCGCGAGCTGTGCGGCGGCACGCATTGCCACTGCACCGGTGACATCGGCCTGTTCCTGATCACGAAGGAAGAGTCCATCGGCGCCGGGGTACGGCGGATCGAGGCCGTCACCGGAGAAGGTGCGCTGCGGGAAGTGCATGAGATCCGTGACCGCATCGATCGCGCGGCCGCCGCCCTGAAGGTCCCGGGCGCGCGCGTGCCCGAGGCCGTGGCCCAGCTCCAGGAGTCGCGGGAGCGTCTGGAGAAGCAGCTCGGGTCGCTGCAGCGGAGCGGCATCGATCAGACCGCCGCGGGACTCGTCGCGAAGGCCGAAAGCGTCGGCGGCGCGAAGGTCGTCGTGCACGACGTCGGGGACCAGGACCAGCAGGTGCTGCGCGGGCTCGCCGACAAGGTCCGGGACGGATTGGGCAGTGGCGTGGCGGTGCTCGGCGCGACCCACGCCGGCCGGCCCGGGCTCGCGGTTGCGGTGAGCAAGGATCTCATTGCGGCGGTCCATGCGGGCGAGCTGGTGAAAGAGCTGTCTTCGATCATCGGCGGGAGCGGCGGCGGTCCGGCGAACAGCGCGACCGGCGGCGGAAAGGACGGCGCACGGCTGCGCGAAGCGCTCGACGCCGGTGCCCAGCGGGTGCGCGAAAAGCTCGGAGGTCGTGGCTAGCCCGGGCGTGGCGGGGGTCGAGCTCGCCTCGACCGCTGTTCGCGTCGTGGTCGGCCATCGCGAGCAGGCGCGCTTCCGGGTGACCGGTGTCGGCCATGCGCCGCTCGCAGCCGGCGCGGTGAGCCGAGGCTACGTCGCGGATCGGCGAGCGACGGCGGACGCGCTCGTCGCGGCGTTCGCCGCCGCCGAGCGGGCCGGCCGGGCGGAGCGCGTGGTGGTCGCCATCGACGGCGACGACATCCGGACCTATCACGACAGCACGACGTTCGAGCGCGCGGATCAGCGGCACGCCGTATCGCCCGGTGAGGCGCTCAAGGCGATCAGGGTCGCCCGCGAATCAGCCGCCCGGTCGGCACGCGACCTCGCTTCGGACGATCCTGCGCTCCGGGGCATCGCGACCGCGGAGCTACGCGACGATATCGGCGGGTTCGTCCTGGATGGCCGGCGACTCGGCTCGCCCGTCGGTGACCGCGGCCGGGAGCTCGAGGTGCGCACGGACATGGCGCTCGCCCCGCTCGTCCAGGCCGGCGGGGCGACCGCCGCATTCGATGCCGCAAAGCGGCGCGCGACGGCGACCTCAGGCGCATACGCGCTCGCGCGGCTTGTCGCCGAGTCGGGGGTCAGCGAGGCCGGC
>JANXXG010000175.1 GCA_025350745.1 Chloroflexota bacterium
GCGGGCTGCGTGTCGCGATAGTCGACCGCTACGGCTTTCTCGGTGGGACCGCGACCGCGGCGATGGTCGGATGCCTCTGCGGCGTCTATACGTGCTCGCCGAACACCGTGACCGTCGTCGCCGGTCACCTTCGCGAGATCACTGACCGGCTCGAGGAACGTCGCTCCGGATACAAGCGGAAGCACAGATACCAGCTTGATCACGAAGTCCTCAAGCTCGTGCTCGACCGCTGGCTCTCCGAAGCCGGCGTCGAGATCCTGTTCCAGACCCAGGTCGTCGAGGCGGTCGTCGAGGCCGGCGCCGTTCGCGGCGTCATCATCGAGACGAAGGCCGGCCGCGGTGCGATCCGCGCCTCGGTCGTGATCGATAGCTCGGGCGACGCCGATGTCATCGCGCGCGCGGGCGGTCGCTTCGAGAAGAGCCCGACAAGCGAGCTGCAGGCTCCAAGCCTCGTGTTCACCATGGCCGGCGTCGATATCGAGCTGGCGACCGCGGTGCCAGAGGCGGAGGTCTCGCGGCTGCTCCGGGCCGCCACCGAATCGGGAGAGTTCGCGTTCAATCGGTTCAGCGGCGGGTTCTCACCTGTGCCTCCCGAAGGCAAGGTCCACATGAACATCACCCGGATCGTCAACGTCGACGGCACCGACCCGGACGACCTCAACCGCGCGTACCTCGAGGGCCGTCGGCAGGTCGATGAATACGCGCGATTCGCGATGAAGTTCCTGCCAGGCTTCGAGCACGCATACATCGATCAGATCGCGCCGCAGCTGGGCGTCCGCGAGACCCGCCGGGTCGTGGGCGAGTACGTCTTGACCGTCGATGACGTGCTTGGTGCGCGCGCCTTCCCGGACGCGATCTGTCGCGGAGCGTGGCCGGTCGAGATCCATCCGAACGATGCGACAGGGACGACGCGGATGCATCTCGATGGCGACACCTACTACCAGATCCCATATCGGTGCCTGGTGCCCGCAGACCTCGAGGGCGTCCTCGTCACCGGTCGGTGCATCTCGACGACGCACGAGGCGCAGGGATCGACCCGCGTAATGGGTCCGGGGATCGCGACCGGACAGGCCGCTGGAACCGCCGCGGCCCTGTCAGTGCACGCCGGCCTTCCCGTTCGAGGCATCGACGTGTCCGCGCTCCAGGGTGAACTCGAACGCGCCGGTGCGCTCATCTGACGACCGTCATCTCCGGCGTCGCGATCTATACGCCGACGCGGGCCGGCGCGCTGTGGATCCCTCAGGGTCACATCCGCATCGATGACGGACGGATCACGACCGTGGGGACCGGCGATTGGAGCGGTCCGAGCGCCGGGGTCATCGACGGCCGCGGGCTGGTCGCGCTTCCGGGCTTCGTGAACGCGCATTCCCACGCGAACATCGGCCTGTACAACGGCCTCTGGGACCGCCCGAACGTCGCGGTCCCCGGCGATCCGTACCCTCGCGTGCCGCCATATACGTCGTTCATGACGGCTGACGAGCATCGCGACGCCGCGATCCTCACGATGATCGCAGCGCTGCGGACCGGCACGACGACGCTCTGCAGCTGCGAACGCTACGCGCCGGCGACGACCGTCGAGGCGGCTGATCGCGTCGGGATCCGGACGCTGAGTGGGGTCATGGCGAACGACCCGGTGTTCCGGTCGGTCGGGCGCCCGAACTGGCCGGATGCCGCGAACGAGCTCGCAGGGCTCGCGTTGGCGCGCGCGGGCGATCCGCTCCGGCGCTTCTTCATCGGCGCGCACAGCCTGTACAGCTGCTCACCCGATCAGATCGTCGAGGCGCGTGCGCGGGCGCGCGAGCTGGACGTGCCGTTCAACATCCATCTCGCAGAGCACCCGGCCGAGGTCGCGATCGCGCTCGAGCGTTATGGGACCTCGCCGGTCCGCGCACTCGATCGCCTGGGTGTGCTCGACGACCGCGTCATCGCGGACCACGTCATCTTCGTGGACGACGACGATATCGATATCCTCGGCCGGCGCGGCGTCGGAATAGCGAGCTGCCCGCTCAGCACCGCGAAGAGCGGCGCCGTCGCGCCGCTCGCCGCATTCGTCGCACGCGGGATGCGGGTCGGGCTGGGCACCGACAGCTTGCTCTCGAACAACGCGCTCTCCATGCTCCGCGAGCTCTCGCTCGCGATCGTGCTCCAGCGCGTTCGCGGCGCAGCGACCGCACTCGGGCCAGCTGATGCGATCCGTCTCGCGACGCTCGGGAGCGCCGATGTGCTCGGGTGGAGCGGCGAGATCGGCTCGCTCGAGGCAGGAAAGGCCGCGGATATCGTCCTCTATGACCTTCGGCATCCGTGGGGCCTCGACGCCGAGCGCGTCGCTGCGGGGATCGTCTACGAGGCTGACCGCGCGTCGGTGCGCACGGTCCTGGTCGGGGGCAGGGTCGTCGTGTACGACGGCCGGGCGAGCACGATCGACGAGGACGCGGTATCGGCCGAGCTCGCGGGCCGCTACCAGGGCGGCGGGCCGCGGCCGTGGGATCGCGCGTAGTAAGGATCGGCCTGACGCGAACGCCATCTACGCCCCGAGCGCTCCGATGATCGCGCCCATGACGAGCAGGCCGACGATCGGAAAGCCGACAACGATCAGGTAGAGCTTGAACGGCCGCTCATTGAATAGGTTGTCCGTACACCAAGGTGCCGCGCAGCTAGCCTCGGCGCCGCCCCGGAGCGCCACCGGTCCCTGCGCCGCCGCTCGGCGTGCTGGTGCGGTCGACATCGAAGCTCGCGCCGTCGCTGCCGATCGTGGACGGGACCGCGAGCGCCTGGCCCGCGCCGTTCGTCATCGTGACCGCCTTCGCGCCGGCGCCCTTCAGGCTCTGCTTCTTGCCGTCAACGACGGTGCTCGCCGCACTGAACGTCACGGTGCCGAAGCTGTCGAGCGGCGCGATCCCGCGGCCGATGCTCGGCGCTTCCTGGATCCACTCGGCCGATGTCTTCGACGAGCTGTATCGGAGCGTCGTCGTGTAGGCCCGGCCCGTCGTGACGTTCCTCATGTCGATGAGCCAGGATCCGGCGGACTGCTCCGTGAGGCTCACCGTCACCGTGTCGCCGGCGGTCACGCTGAGCATGACCGTGCGCGTCGACTGCGGGAGGGTCTCAGTCCACGCGTCACAGGTGACGGTGCCGTCCGGGCCGACGGTCGCCTCGGTCCCGGCCTGCACGAGGTCGGTGGTGTTCGCGCCGCCGATGCCCACCCAGGTGGCGTCGATGCCGGGCGTCTTCGGGTCCGGCCTCGCGATGACCCAGGTGCCGGTGACGGACGTGTACGTGCCGCCCGTCGCGACGTAGCCGGACCAATTGCGTGAAGTGCTCCGCACGACGCCGCTGGTCGGACCCTGCGGAGCGCTCGGCGTGACGCCGCCGGCCCCGGCCGGCGCCGCATTCGGCTGGGTGTTGGCGGCGATCTTCCACATGCCGCTCTCCAGCACGAGCTCGTACTCGTTCTGATCAGTGCTCCGATCGGTGGTCCCGTCGGCGTACGTGCTCGACCAGGTCTCGGTCGCCGACGCGGTCGCGGTCGATCCGTTCACCGCGATGAGGCCGAATGTGATGTCGACGAGCGCGATGCCGGCCACGCCGCCCGCCGCGAGGCTGTTGTTGACCTTCACCATCTCGGCGTAGTGCGCCGCTGTCGTGGTCGCTTTCATGAGAGTCGGATCGTGCGCGGCGAGAGCGGCGGCCTGCGCCTGGTTCGCCGTGCGGAGCACGTCCTTGATCGCCGCCCGCACGGCGGCATCGCTGGTCGTCGTGGCCACGGCCGAGGCAGGCGCGGTGCCGGGGATGACCAACTGGGTGAGGGCGCGTGCGCCGCCGAGCCCGACGGCGCCGCCGACCAGGGCCCCTATGAGCAGGATGAGCAGGAGCGCCAGGCCATCGGCCCTGCGGACCCGCCGTTTCGGGGCGATGACGGGGTCGGACCACGGGCCGGGTTCCCCGCGCCACGGTGTCGGCGGCCGTTGATCGAACATTGGCCGAGCATCCGTCAGGGGCCGGGGCTGAGCATGAAAACGCCATGAGAGGGAGGTAAGGGATCGGTGAAACCGGCTCCCGGGCCTGCCTTCAGGCGGTTCGTTGACGGAAGCGCGGGCAAAGGCGGATAATCCTCTTGTCCAGTCGCGCAAGGGGGTTGCGGAAAGCAACCTCTTTTTGATGTCTGGCCCAACGAGTTCGCCCACCTAGCTCAGTTGGTAGAGCACGTCCTTGGTAAGGACGAGGTCTCGGGTTCGATCCCCGAGGTGGGCTCAC
>JANXXG010000177.1 GCA_025350745.1 Chloroflexota bacterium
TCCTTCTTCATCGCCACGATCGATTGGACGAGCGAGTCAACGTACTTCTGCATGACGTCCTTGTGCTCGTTCGCGAATTTCTTCGTGACGATCGTGCAGTTCTCGACCGCCGGCACGTTGTGCGCGGCGAGGTCGTACACCACCTTGTAGCCCGCCTTGATCAGCGCCGCGGTGTCCGGGGGATGACCCGGGCCGGCGTACACCTGCTTCGCGAGCATCGCCGCCGTCAGGTTCGCCGTGGATCCGGTCGCGAGGATGGTCACGTCGCTCAGCTTCAGTCCGAGGCCGGCGATCTGCTGGTTCAGCGCGATCTCGGACGACCCGCCCTTCGAGGCGACCCCCAGCGTCTTGCCCTTCAGGTCGTTCGGCCCGGTGTAGCCCGCCGGTGCCATGAGCACCCAGGGTGACACCGGAACGAAGAGCGCGACCGCTTCGACGTCGCCGCCGCCGACGAACGCGTTCATCAGCTCGGTCCCACCGAGCTGCGCGATGTCGACGGAGTTGCCGAGGAGCGCGGCCATGGATTTGCCGCCGCCGTCGATGAGCGAGATGTCGACGTCGAGGCCGTTCTGCAGGAAGATGCCCTTCTCCTTCGCGTAGAACGGGGCGAGGTTCGCCGGGGTCACATTGCCGTAGGCGGCGCGGACCTTGATCGGGGCCGGCGCACCCGTCGATGCGGCCGCCGTCTTTGCCGCTGCACTCGGATCGGTGGCGGCGGCGGGAACACCCGCGCCTCCACCGCATCCGATGACCACGGCCATGCTGATCGCGATCGCTCCGACGCGACGCCTGTCGAGTGCCCTCACCCGCCACCTCCGGTCGACGCCTCGTGCGGCCCGACGGCGGAATTATCAGACCATTCGACCATTGATGCTAGCCTCGCCCGCGATGCCTTCTGACACGAGCGATCGCTACGCGGTCGCGCGCGAAGCCCTGTCCCGGATCCCCCACGGCGTGGCCATCATCGGGGCGGCGGATGGCGCCGAACGGTCATGCGCGACGGGTACCGCCATGTACGTGTCGTTCGTTCCGCCAATGGTCGCGATAGCCGAACATCCAGGAAGCCGGACGTGCAAGCTGATCCAGCGGAGCGGTGCCTTCAGCGTGTCCTTTCTTCATGCCTCGCAGCAGGACGTCGCCGAGCGGGCGGGTCGGTCGGCCGAGGGCCTGGACAAGTTCACCGCGCTCAAGATCAAGCCGCTCGAGGCGCCCGGCGGCGCGGGAGGAGCGCCCGGCGTCGAGGGCAGCATCGCCGTCCTGTGGTGCCGCGTCCACGAGACGAGGGAGACCGGTGACCATCTGCTCTTCACCGGCGAGGTGGTCGCGCACCTGGTCGATCCGGCCAAGGTGGACGCGCTCTTGCGCTACCGCCGGCGCTACGCGCACATCGGGCACGTCACGTCCGAGGAAGCGCCCGAGGGATATCCGACATAGCGACGCTTCCGCGGGAGGCCGAGAACCGCCGGCTCGTGGCGCTCGCGTGTCGCGTGATGGCCGTGGCCGGACTGTTCGATATGCACGGACACATCAGCCTGCGCGACGGGGACATTGCGTACATCAACGGTCGCCGCACGTCACGTGTCTCCGTGACACCCGCCGAGGTCGCGGTCGTGAGGGTCGCGGACGGTGCCGTCGTGTCGGGCGAGCCCCCGGCCGAGACGCCGCTGCACCTCGGGTGCTACCGCGCCCGGCCGGAGATCCGCAGTGCGTCGCACTTCCACCCGCTCGCCGCAACGGCGTTCGCGACGGTGGGGAAGCCGCTCATCACCGCATTCAATGCCGGTGCGCCGTTCGGATCGGCCGTGCCGGTCTACGACGATCCCGATCTCGTGCGCGACGATCAGCAGGGGAGCGCCATGGCGAGGGAC
This sequence comes from Chloroflexota bacterium, assembly GCA_025350745.1. Lineage (GTDB taxonomy): Bacteria > Chloroflexota > Limnocylindria > P2-11E > P2-11E > UBA4735. Next base: position 1,869 of record JANXXG010000177.1, read on the forward strand.
CTGGGCGCGCACCGCGCGGTGCTCCTGCGCGGGCATGGGGTGGCGGTCGTCGCTGACGATGTGCCGAGCTGCGTCACGCTGTCGCTCTACCTCGAGGAGAACGCAAAGCGCCTCGCGTACGCCATGACCATCGGCGATCCGAAGCCGTACACCGACGACGAGATCCGGCGCGTCGCGGAGAGTCTGTGGCAGCCGTTCGTCATCGAGAAGACCTGGATCGATGCGCAGGAGCGCGCACGCCGCGCCGGTGCGCTGGACGACCTCTAGCCTCCAGCGCGCCGCGATCGGCTATTTGAAGGTGACGAGGTCGCTCCTGCTGAGCGTGACGAGCTTCTCCGCGAGCGGCTTGTTGTCGGCATTCGTGAAGCCCGGCTGGTTCAGCATCTGCCACTCCGTCAGCGTCGTCTCGAAGGGGATCGATCCCGAGATGCCGTCGATGGCCACGACGACCGTGTACCCGTGGACGTTCGCCTCGAAAGCGGTGTAGAGCACGGCGCCATTCGATCGGGTCCCTACCACCAGGAGCGTCGTGACCTTCTTCGCCTTGAGCGCCGCGTCGAAGTCCGGGTTATTGAACTTGTCGGCGTTCGTCGGGACGATGGTCAGGTCGCCGGCGACGGGCGCCACCTGCGGGACGATCGCGTTCGTCGTCGCCGTGTTCGTGTAGATGACCGGCACGTTCGCGTCGTGGGCCTTCTTGATAAGTGCCTGCAGCACGGGGATGCTGTCGTTGCAGGCAGGCCGGGCGGTGCACGTCGGATTGATGATGTCCAGCACGACGAGCGCGGTCGTCTTCGCGTCGAGCGTGACCGCGGCGGGTGCCGGGATCGTCGGCGCGAGGTTCGGGTTCGCGGTGGGCGAGGCTGACGGCGCAGGCGCCACGGTCGGGGCGGCCGTCGTCGGCGCGCTCGTCGTGGCGACCGCGACCGGTGTCGTCGGGGACGGCGCCGCCGCAGGTGCGCTGCACGCCGCCGCGAGCGCGAGCACCGCGACGAAGCCAAGTGACCGCCGGAATGCCGTGTGTCGGACCACGTCCACCCCTCCCAAACTTCGCGAGCGACGTTAGTGTCGGGCACGTGACAAGTCCGCCGGACGGAGTACGGCCCATGGTACGAGACGAGCCCGCGCCCTCGAGCCGGCCGGCCGCGCCGGAATGGGGCTCGGACGTCGCGGCCGAGATGCTGCGCCGCCTGGACATCCCGTATATCGCCGTCGAGCCGGGTGCGTCGTTCCGAGGGCTTCACGACAGCATCGTCAATTACCTGGGGAACGAGGGGCCCGAGCTGATCATCTGCAATCACGAAGAGGTCGCGGTCGCGATCGCGCACGGGTACGCCAAGTACGCCGGGCGCGCGATGGCCGCGGCGGTCCACAGCACGGTCGGGCTGATGCACGCGACGATGACGATCTTCTGCGCCTGGTGCGACCGCGCGCCCGTGCTCATCATCGGCGGCACAGGACCGATGGACTCGACCGCGCGGCGACCGTGGATCGACTGGATCCACACGGCGTCCGCGCAGGGCGAGCTCGTCCGCGACTTCACGAAGTGGGAGCATCAGCCCGCGAGCGTGGCCGCGATCCCCGAGGCGATGCTCCGCGCGTGGCAGGTGGCGCACGTCGAGCCGCGCGGGCCGGTCTACGTGTGCCTCGACGCCGGCCTC
>JANXXG010000213.1 GCA_025350745.1 Chloroflexota bacterium
GCGACTCTCGGGCCGACACGGCGCACTTCACGCCGCAAGCGACGCCGCGCGGTCGGCTTCATGAATAGGGCCGGCTAGTAGGTTGTCGCCCCAGACAAGCTTGTTCCGCCAGCCGTCTTCAAAGGTCTCGCCCTCTCTGCCCTCATAGACCTCGAAGAGCGACTGAACTTGCGGCTTCTTTCGAGTCTCTCTCGTCGCTCGGCTCTCGTTGACCGTCTCTATCACCTGGAACGGCAGGCTGACCCGCGGCACCTCGCGCAGCGTACCGTCCTCGTTGTACTTGCCGGGCCAAACGAGCTCGGTCTTCGTGACCCCGATCTTCGCCATGTCGTCCTCAGTCCTTGATCGTGATGACGCCGTCGGTCGAGCAGAGGCTGCGCAGGTCGCACTCCTTGCAAATCCCGGCCTCAGGGACGCTCGTCACATCAAACGCCTCGGCCTGGATCCGGGCCACGACCTGATCGAAGTAGTGCCCCGCTTCCTCGATGCGTTCGGGCCTGTATGGGAATGCCATCAGTGCTCGGTCTCTCGAGTCTTCTGCCGTCCAGTACAGTAGCAGCCTGTCCACCCGCTTGTCGTATCGTCGCTCCAAGATATGGGCGTACGTACAGAGCTGGCGTTCGTACGCCGCAAGAAGGGCCGGGCTGCTGGTTGGCCGCGGGGACGTCTTGAAGTCGAGGAGCTCGAGCTTGCCGTCCCCGCCAAGCAACAGGTCCACCTTGCCGGCGAGGATGTAGCCGTCCTTCTCGATCGAGACGTCTACCTCTGTCTGGATCACCCGCTGCATCTGCTCGCGGTTGTGCCGGAAGTAGTTCATCACCTGGCGGAAGGCGGACTCGCGAGCCTTGTCGCCAATGGGGCGCACGTCGCTAAGGCAGAGAAAGCGGAACGTGCGCTCGAAGATCTCTCGGATGCGCTCCTCGTTCAGCGTGTCCAGCTGGCCGTCGAGCGCAATGCGGTGGATCTCCTCGATCGTCTGGTGCACCAGCAGCCCGAAGAAGATCACCGCTGAGCGCGACGGCGTGAAGTCGTACTCGCGGAAGAACTGGTACTGCCGCGGGCAGGTCTCGTAGATCTTCAGAGCGCCCGTGAAGCTGTAGCTCCGCTTGACCGGCATCCGCTCGCGCATCGCGAAGCGCTGCGCGGCCAGGAGCTCCTGCTCGACGTAGGGCCACTGCGGCAACCCTTGCCAGACGCTGGCAAAGTGGTCTTTGGGCTGCTCGTGGCTCGTGAGGACAAGCACCTTCTGCGGTCGAGAGAACGCCACGTAGTGAAGCCGCATGCGGTCGAATGCGGTGATCCGACCCTCGGGCTCGAACGCCGGCCGGTGGTAGAAGGGCCCAAGGTCGCGATCGACCTGCTTGGGGCTCGACAGCTGCTTGCTCAGGCTGCCCACTACGACCACGGGGAACTCCAGCCCCTTGGCCTGGTGGATCGTCATCACCTGCACGTGCCCCTTGGGGAACGGCAGGTCGGGATCCTCGTACTCGTTGATTCCGCCGTCGTGGAGCAGCCGCAGGAAGCTGTTGAAGAGGCTGAAGCGCAGGAACTCCCTGTTGCGCTCGGTGACGACCGTGTAGTGGTAGTAGCTCTGGAAGACGTTCAGGAGCTGCGAGAAGATCGCCAGGTTGCGCGCCGAGTTCTCGCTCTTGACCGCGCGAGCGAAGGGCTGCAGAGCCAGCAAGCGGTAGAAGTAGTCGGCCGGCCTGAAGTCCAGGGAGTCGCCGTCGCCGAGCGCGGCGATCTCGGCGACCCAGCCGGCCAGCGTCTCGCCCAGCGGGTGCGGCGCGGCGTAGCCCCGCGCGAGCTCAATGATGCCCTCGTCCACGTAGCCCGCAAGCTCGGCCACGGCGCCGGCGACCTGGCCGCGCCCTTCGCCGTGCCAGCTGAACAGGACGGCGAAGCAGGCGACCATGAGTCTGATCTCGCTGTTCTCGAAGTACGCACGGGCCCGCGGGCAGAACGCTGCGATGCCCTTGGCCTCGAGAGCTGCGAGGTACGGCGCGCTGTGGTCCTCCCGGACGCTATGGAGCAGCAATGCGACCTGGCTGTAGTCCTCGATCACCGCGCTGCGGTTGAGGAAGGCGACCAGGTCCGCGAATCGCTCGGCCTCGTCTCGCGCGCTCTGGCCCCAGATGCTTATCACCGCGGGGTAGTCCGGGTGGTTCGCCTCGGCGTCAGCGACGATCGTCTTGTCGAAGCGGAAGTCCGCCCCGTCGGGGTTCGTCCAGTCCGCCGAGGCCATCCAGCGGTCGTAGCGCTCCACGATCGCCCGGTGGGACCGGTAGTTGGTCGTCAGCTTGACCACCGGGCAGGTTGGGAACCGCGAGGGGAACTCGAGGATGTTCCGGACCGTCGCCCCCCGGAAGCGATAGAGGCTCTGGTCCTCATCCCCTACGACGCAGAGATTGCCGGCGGGGCCCGCCAGCTTGAGCAGCAGCTGCTCTTGGACGTAGTTCGTGTCCTGGTACTCGTCCACTAGGATGAAGCGGATGTCGCGCACGATCGCCGCCGCGTGCAGCGGATCTTCGAGTAGGCGGTGCACGAGGCTCTGCAGGTGGGCGAAGTCGGTGCGGTTGCTCGCGAACAGCGCGGTTTCGTACGTCCGGTAAGCGCCGGCGATGCGCTGCAGGAACGGATCCCCGGCGGCCGCCACCTGTCCCGGGTCCACGAGCTCCTCGGTCAGCTTGTCGAAGTAGGCCCGCACGCCCTCGATCGCGGTCCAGCGCGTCTTCCACTTGCCCAGATACATGTCGTTTTCGGGCGGGCCGACGATCTCGTCGAAGTGCTCGAAGATGAACAGGAGCTGGGTCAGATCGTCGAGCGTCTCAAAGCTGTTGCCCAGCTCCGTGCGGTGACGGTGCTGCGTCAGGATCTGGCTGCAGAGCCCGTGGATGGTCGAGATCCGCAGTTCGGACAGATCTCCCTGGTAGCCGACCTTCTGCGCCGCCGCTGAGAGTCGGTCGCGCATCTCGAATGCGGCTTTCTCGGTGAACGTGCAGAGCACGACCTCCTTCGCTGCGGCCCGCCCAAGCAGTAAGAGGTTCAGCGCGCGGAGCACGACGCTGTAGGTCTTCCCGGAGCCCGGACCGGCGATTACGAGCAGCGGGCCGTGGGCATGGCCGACGACCTCTCGCTGGACGGCATTC
>JANXXG010000284.1 GCA_025350745.1 Chloroflexota bacterium
GACCCCGATCCGCGACGGCGACTACCTGCTTGTGGAATCGACCTACGGCGGGCGGACCCACGAGCCGCAGGAGGAGGCGATCCGCCTGCTGGGCGAAGCGGTGACCGCGACGTACGACGCGAAGGGCGTGCTGCTCGTGCCCTCCTTCGCGATCGGCCGCACCCAGGAGATCGTGTACGAGCTCGATCGGCTGCTCAGCGCGCGACGGATGCCCCACCTGCCCCTCTATCTCGACTCGCCAATGTCGGGGAAAGCGACCGAGATCTATCGCGCCTTCGCGGAGTACTTCGACGACGACGCGCGGAAGCTGATCGCGTCCACCGAGTCGCCGCTCGACTATCCGGGTGCGACCCATGTCGCCGATGGCAAGGCGTCGCTCGCGCTCGACACGGGCGCCGCGCGGCCATTCGGCATCGTCGCCTCGAACGGGATGATCACCGGCGGCCGGATCGTGCAGCACGTGAAGTCCTTCGTCGGCGATCCGGGGATGACCCTCCTCTTCGTCGGGTACCAGGGCGAGAACACGGTCGGCGCGCGGCTGCAACAGGGTGCCAAGAGCGTGCGCATAGACGGGCAGGACCTCGAGGTGCGCTGCCAGGTGCGGTCCATCAGCGGCTTCTCGGCGCACGCCGACGAGCCGGAGCTCCTCGCGTGGCTGCGGAACTTCACGCGAGCGCCGAAGCTCACCTTCATCGTGCACGGGGATCCTGCCGCGCAGGCGGCCTTCGAGCCGAAGGTCCAGGCCCTCGGCTTCGCGACCAAGGTGCCCTCGTGGCGCGAGGTCGTCGAGCTCACGTGAGCCCTGCCTTCGACGGCGTCTGCTTCGACTTCGGCGACACGCTCTTCTACAGCCCGGATGGCGCGGCGGTGCTGGTCGAAGCCGGCGTCGCGCCGGCGGCAGCTCGCGAGCTCTGGGACAGGATCTGGCGCGAGTCGAAGACGCCCGAGGCGCTCGCGGTGAAGCGAGACCTCTCCCCCCTGGCCCACCGGTCCGGGTGGCTCGGCCTCTTCGCCCAGGCCGACGTGTACCGGCCGGGGCTCTCGACCCTTCTCTACGAACGCGTGATGGACCACACCAAGTGGATCCCCTTTCCGGACACCGAGGCTGTGCTCCGGGAGCTCGATCGGCGCCAGGTGAAGGTGGGAGTCGTGAGCAATGTGGCCGAGGACCTGCGACCGGTCTTCGCGAAGCACGGCTGGGCGGACCTCGTCGACGGATTCGCCCATTCCTACGAGCACGGCGTCGAGAAGCCCGATGTGCGGCTGTTCCTCGCGGCGTGCGCGTCGATCGGGACGGCTCCCTCGAGAACCCTTGTCGTCGGCGACCATCCGGTCGACGGCGGCGCGGTGATGGCCGGGTGTGCGGTGTTGCTCCTTCCGCACACCGAGCCGGGTGAGCCGCACGGCCTCGCGCGCGTCCTCGACCTCATCGGCTAGGCGCCTACCGCGGCAAGAAGTGCGGCTGCAGCTCCGTGACGTGGTCGTGCGAGTGGCGGGCCTGATACGCGCCGATCCAGCCCGCGGTGACCAGACCGCGCTCGACGTGGACGCCGATCCGATCGCGCGCACCGGGCCGCTGGAGGATCGCGACGATCGACGCGTGCGCGGCCTGGAGGCGCTTGGCGAGGACCATGGGATCGGCATCGTTGTTGTGCCGCTCGGCATGGGCGGCATCTTGGTCGAACGTCGGCAAAGTCGGCCGATCCTCGGATACGCACCGGCGAACGCGCTCGGCGAAGACCTCGGCCGTGTCCGCGACATGGCCAATGACCTCCTTCGCCGTCCAGTCGCCGATCCTCACCGCGCGAAGGCGCTCGTCGGGCGTGCGACGGACGAGCGCAGAGATCGTGGTGGCATCGTCGGCAAGCGTGAACGCAGTGTCTTCGTCGTACATGAGATCGTCGGCCATGTCCTACTCCTCATCCGCTTCGAGTGATGCGAGGCGCTCGGCCTCGTCCTGCTGCATCAGCGCCTCGATGAGATCGTCGAGCTCTCCGTCCATCCGCCGCGGCAGATTCGAGAGATTGTGCCCGAGCCGCTTGTCGGTGAGCCGGTCCTGCGGGAAGTTGTACGTGCGCATCTTCTCCGCCCGTTCACCATGTCCGATCTGCGCGTTGCGGATGGCGCCGGCTTCCGCGTCGCGCTCGGCCTGCGCGCGCACAAGGAGCCGTGACCGAAGCACCGTCATCGCCTTCGCCCGGTTCTTCAGCTGCGACCGTTCGTCCTGTTGGATGACGACCTCGCCCGTCGGGATGTGGGTGATGCGGACGGCCGAGTCCGTCGTGTTCACGCCCTGGCCGCCCTTGCCGCCGGCGCGATACACGTCGATCTTCAGATCGCCTTCGTCGATGTGCTGGTCGATCTCCTCCGCCTCGGGCAGCACGGCGACCGTCGCGGTCGACGTGTGGATCCGCCCCTGCGCCTCGGTCGCCGGCACACGCTGCACCCGATGGACGCCGGACTCGAACTTCAGGCGGCTGTAAGCGCCCTGCCCGGCGATGCGGAAGATGACCTCCTTGTAGCCGCCCTTTTCCGATCGGGAGGCGGACATCTCCTCCGCCTTCCAGCGGTGCCGCTCCCCGTAGCGGAGGTACATCGCGTAGAGGTCGGCCGCGAACAGTGCGGCTTCTTCGCCGCCCTCTCCGGCACGGATCTCGACGATGACGTTCTTGTCATCGAGCGGGTCGCGCGGGACGAGCTGGGTCCGCAGCCTCTCGGTGAGCCGCTCGACCTCGACCGAGGTCGTCCCCTCTTCCTCGCGCGCGAGATCACGGAGGTCGTCGTCATCGCCCTGCTGGAGCTCGCGCGCGTCGGCAAGCCGCTTCTCGGCACTGTTCAATGCCCGGATCGTCGCGACGATCTGCTCGAGCGCCGCGTACTCCTGGCCCACCGAGCGAAGCCGGTTCTGGTCCGAGGTGACGCTCGGGTCACTCATCGCCTGGCCAAGCTCGTCGTGCCGCGACTCGATCTGGACGAGGCGGCGGCGCATTTTCTCAGAGAGCTCGGTCATACCGCAGCGTCCCCGGCAAGCGCCTCTTCGAGCGACGCGATGGCGACCTCGATCATCGGACCGTCGGGCCTGCGGGTCGTGATGGCCTGAAGCAGGAGACCGGGGGCGACTGCGAGGCGCATCAGCGCATTGTCCTCGTGGCCCGCGCCGAGCCGCAGGACCTCATACGCGATGGACGCGACCGGGATGACGAGCGCGAGCCGCACCACGAGATCGACGATCAGGTTCACGCGAGGAACGAACGCGAAGACCACGATCGCGATGACCACAACGAAGAGCAGGAACGCCGTCCCGCAGCGTGGATGTGCGGTCGGGTACGGCTCGACATGGCGTTGGTCCAGCGGGTCGCCGTGCTCGAAGGCGTGGATGGTCATGTGCTCGGCGCCGTGATAGGCGAAGACGCGGCGGATGTCGGGCAGGAGCGAGATCGCGGCAAGATAGCCGAGCAACAGCCCGAGCCGCAGCAGGCCCTCGGCGACGTTCAACACGAGGGTCGACGGAATGGCGGATCGGAGCAGGCCGGTGAGAACGTATGGCACGCCGACGAAGAGCCCGAGCGCGACGAAGAGCCCGAGGCCCATCGCGAGCGAGCTCGAGCCGCCCGTCGTCTGCTGGTCGGCGCCGAGCTGCACGTCAGCGGATCGCATGAGCATGCGCATCCCATACCGAAGCGACTCCCACAGGATGAAGATGCCACGCACGAATGGCGCGCGCGCGACGCGCGAGCGCGTCAGCGGAGAGTCGAGGAGCTCGCGGTACCGGTAGATGCTGCCATCCGGCTTCCGGCAGGCCAGTCCGATCGTGCGCTTCCCGCGGATCATCACGCCCTCGATGACGGCCTGGCCGCCATACGCCGTCGGTCTCGCGGCGCTCATGCCGTCACGGTCGATCGGCGCGGCACGGTATGACACGTGCGGCAACGGGCCTCATAGGCCTCCTGCGCGCCGACGACGATGATCGGATCCTCGTAGTAGGCGGGAACGCCGTCGACGATGCGCTGCGTCCGCGTGGCGGACTCGCCGCAGACCACACAGATCGCCTCGAGCTTGTCGACGCGCTCGGCCAGCGCGAGCAGCAGAGGAACCGGCCCGAACGGCTCGCCACGGAAGTCGAGATCGAGGCCGGCGCAGATCACCCGCCGGCCGCCGTCGACCAGCTCGCGCACGACGCCGACGATCTGCGGGTCGAAGAACTGGACCTCGTCGATCCCGACCACGCTCGTCTCAGGTGCGAGGAGCGGGCCGATCTCTGCGCTGGAGCGGACCGGACGCGCGACGAACGAGTCGCCGTCGTGTGAGCGAACAAGATCCGCACCGTACCGGTCATCGATGGATGGCTTGAAGACCTGGACGCTGCGGCGCGCGATGACCGCGCGCTTCACCCGCCGGATGAGCTCTTCGCTCTTTCCGCTGAACATGCTCCCGACGACGACCTCCAGGACCCCCGTAGCGTGGTGGCCTCCGGTCACGCGGGCGCTAACTCGTTGGTGCGGCCTCGGGTGCGACCGACGGCTCCGCGTTCTTGCCGTATCGCTTGTTGAAGCGTTCGACGCGGCCCTGGATATCCATGAGGTGCTGCTTGCCGGTGAAGAACGGGTGGCACTTCGCACAGACCTCGACGTGCAGCTCCGACTTCATGCTCACGGTCTTGAACTTGTTGCCGCAGGCGCACGTGACCGTGGCCTCGACGTACTGGGGATGGATCTTCGCTTTCATCGCTGGGTCTCCTTAGCTCGCTCGCGGGAGTACGTTCACCTTGCGGCGATCGTCACGCGCGGGGCTGTATGTGACGGTGCCCGCGACGAGCGCGAACAGCGTGTGATCTTTGCCGACACCGACGTTCTCACCGGGCTTGAGCTTGGTGCCGCGCTGGCGAACGAGGACCGCGCCGGCGTCGACGATGCTCCCGGCATATTCCTTCACGCCAAGCCGCTGCCCGGCGGAGTCGCGGCCGTTGCGGGTCGAGCCCGCGCCTTTTTTGTGTGCCATCTCTTATGCCTCGATCTTCGTGATTCGAACGGTCGTCGTCTTCGAGCGGTGGCCGGTCTTCTTCCGGGAGCGGGTCTTGTTCTTGTAACGGAAGATCGTCAGCTTCTCGGTCTTGCCGTGGCCGACGATCTCGCCGGTCACGGTCGCCTTGCCGGCGGCCTTCACGGCGTCACCGTCCGCGACGAGCAGGACCTCGCCGAAGGTCACCGTCTTCCCTGGCTCGCCCTCGAGGCTCGCCACGGTCAGGAGAAGGCCTTCTTCGACCCGATATTGCTTACCGCCGCTGCGGACGACTGCGTACAAGGAGTGGACCATCCGTTATGGAAATCGACGTGCCGCCCGGCACGACGTAGCCAAAGTATACCGCGTGAGGGTCGGCACTCCGGGGCCCTGCGGCCGGGACCGGCTTCGCCGGCCCCGGCCGAGCCCCATTCAAACGGCCGTGCTGCGACGGGCCGCGCCGAGGCGCAGCGAGAACGTCACGATGCCGAGGAGGGCAGACAGGCCCATGACCGACGCGGTGTAGGCGACCGGGTGCTGGAACGGACCGGCGGCGTAGCCGGAGCCGACGGTCAGGAGCACCGCGATGAATGAGGCCGCGCCGAGGTTGAGTCCCCAGAAGATGACGTCGTCGGCCCACGGCCATACGCGCGCCCCACCTGCTGAGGACGTCGCGAGAAGGATCGCGCCGAAGAGCGAGTTCGTCATCACCCCGACGAAGAAGGAGTGATCGAGCGCGTGGTTCAGCCCGACGGAGACCTTCGTGAAATCTCCCTGGGCCTGGATGATCTGGGCGAGGAAGGTGATCTCGAGGATCAACCCGAGCACCAGGAACGGGACCGAGATCGCGATATGCCGGATGCCGGTGGCCTGACCCCAGGGAGTGCGCAGGGCCTTCATGCCGAAGCGCGCGGCGATGATGACGATGCCGATGACCTGGAACAACGTGGCGATGCCCTCGAGCGGCTGGATGTTCATCCCGACGCCCATCGCGAGCAGCAGGCCACCGAGGAACAGGATCCAGGCCTGCGCCAGCCCGGCCATCGATCGGCCGCCGGGGCCGGAGAGGCGCCACTCGGCGATGCCTGCCGAGACCAGGACGAGGTAGCCGCCGACCTGCGCGGATGCGTGGGTACCGATGAGATCAGGCGAGGTCGGCAGCGTGAGTCCGAGCGCCAGGAACAGCTGGACCGTGACACCGACGATCGCTCCGATCGTCAGGATCGTGAGGCCGAGCACGACCGAGAGCTTCGGTACGTCGATGTGCCCGAAGCCCTCGCGCATCGCCTGACTCCCTGCCCACCACCACCAGTACAGGATGGCGAGGAGCTCGAGCGTGCCGGTCACGGCGCGCGCCGGGAAATTGCCGGACCAGAACGCCAGGACGTAGAGCGCGGTCACGACGCCCGTGATCAAGACGTTCCGCGAGAGGGTCCCTCCGGCACCCGCGAACATCCAGATGGTCACGCCGATCACGCCCATCGTGATCCAGCCGAGCGTGCCGGAATGAAGGTGCGTGAGCAGCGTGTCCGTCGACAGCGCACCGAAGATCCGTGTCGCGTTCGCGAGTCCGAGCAGCGCGGTCAGCCCGAAGATGCCGAGTCCGAACTGGAACGCCCGGTAGACAGCCCTATCCGCCATGCCTTCCCTCCACGGGCGGCAGTCTGCCGCTAGCGGGCGCGCGAGTCCAGAGCCACCACCTGGATGTTCTCGGGCAGCGAGCTTCGCGACAGGGACAGCTTGGCGACCGGCGTGATGTCCTTGACCCCCAGCTCGTGCAGCAGCCGCTCGAATGGG
>JANXXG010000323.1 GCA_025350745.1 Chloroflexota bacterium
GAACAGCCCGCCCGGCTTGAGCGCGCGCGCGACGGCCGCGAACGCGGCGACCTTCTGGGTCGGGTCGATCTCGTGCACGACGAGGAAGCTCGTCGCGACGTCATAGGCGCCGTCCTCGGCGAGGCCTTCGGCTCCCATCAACCGCGCCTCGCAGCGTGACTCGAGCCCGTGCTCCGTGATGCGCCGGCGGGCGAGCTCGATCGAGTGCGGCTCGTTGTCCACGCCGACGCAGGTCGAGTTCGGAAAGCGCTCCGCCAGCTGAACGAGCGCCCATCCCGCGCCACAGCCGACGTCGAGGATCCGCGCGCCGCGGTCAAGCCGCTGCTGCAGCGCCGGGAGCTTCGGAAGGACGAACTCAACGAAGATGCGCGGCAGCGATCGAAGGCCGTTCGCGATGGTCGCCATGAATTCGGGGCTGTGCTGCTGATAGGACAGGGTGCTGCCGTCTCGGAAACGTTGGACGTAGCCCGCGTAATCCTCGGCAAGCACCTGATGCGTGCGCGCCGCATCGCCGAGATAGAAGCTCGCGCTCGGCGTTCCGAGGATCTGATCGAAGTGTGTGGCCATCCGCCAGCCGTTGCCCGCGCGCTCGAGAAGCTCGAACCCGAACGCCGTCTTGCACAGGGTCTCGGTGTAGTACGGGTCCGTGCCGAGCTGGGCCGCGAGGGCGTCCGACGTGATGCCCGGCGCGCCGGTGATCGCCTCCCACACGCCAAGGTCCCGGCCGATCGAAAGCAGATACGTCGCGTGGAACCCCGAGATGAGGTCATAGAGCTTCGTGACCTGGTCGGGGATCGTCGGCTCGGCCATCGGTGCGAACACTACGGCTAGGCCGCGGTGCGCACCTCGGCGTCGGTGCTCAGCGCATCCTCGGCCGCGCGGAGCAGGCCTCCGGTGGTCGAAAGATCGACCGACCAGAGCGCCGCGCCCGCGCTGATCCGCCAGCGGGCACCGCGGAACGCGCGCACATTGGAACTCATCGACCGAACGAGCTCATCGATGCGCGCGCGAGCGAGCGTCGCGAGCCGCTCCGCGTCGCCCGCGCATGGCGCGACCAGCGCCACGCCGTCGTCGCCGTAGCGATACGCCGAGACCTCACCGCCGAACAGCGTGGAGGCGCCGCCGAGCGACGCGCGGATCGCGCGGTGCACCATCGCGCGGCGACTTGCCTCGTTGGCGTGCTGGATCACGATCGCGACGAGCACGACGCAGAATGGCCGGCCACCGTCGCGCGCTGCCGCGACCCGCTCCCGCACGTGCGCGACGAGGACCCGGTCGGCGTACGCGTCCGCGACCCTCGCTCGGTACGGCGGCGGGGCGGGCTCGGCGACGACCACAGCGGCCGCTCGTGGCGCGATGTCCCCAAGCAGCCGGATGACGCTTGGCACGACCGCGGTCCAGCGCTCCCGTTCCTCCATGCGCTCGGCCGCACCAAGGGCGGTGAGCGCGACCGCTCCCTCCGGTGCCGGAACGAGATGCCCGCCCTCGAGCAGCGATTGCAGTGCGCGCGCGAACGCGCCCGACGCGAATGGCAGCCGCTCGGCGGAGACCCGCGCGAGGAGCGACGCCGGCCGGCCCGGCCCGGTGCTCAGCGTGTCGAGCAGGTAGAGCCGGAAGAACGCGGTCGCGAGGCCGGTGCTTGCTGGTCGCACCCCTCTAGACCGGCACGGGCTTGCTACCAGCCGACGAGCTTCCACACCTCGGGCTCGTTCGTGCCGGCTTCGCCGATCTCCGAGAACAGCCGCACCGCCCGCTTCAGGTGCCGCATCGACTCCTCCTTGCGCCCGAGTGCCCGAAGGACGTCGGCGAGGTTGTTGTGGAGTGCCGCGATCCGATGACGGTCGTCAAGCGCTTCGCACTCGGCCAGCGCCAGCTCCGTGAGATCGCGCGCCCGCCCGAGGTCGCCCGACTCCTTGAGCGCGAGCGCGAGATTGTTCAGTGCCGCGGCGTGGGCCCTCATCGGTGTTCTCTACGGCGTGCCCTTCCTCGCAGCCATCGGCGCGCTCATCGCGTCGTGGCGGTGGCCGCGGGCGACGGTCCGGCTCGCGTGGATCGCCGCGGCGAGCGTTGCGCTGCTGGCTGCGCTCGATCTCCTCGGACTGACCGATCCGGTGCGGCCGCCCCTGGTCATCGCGATCCTGGATGTCGTCGCGATCCTCGTGGGCGCCGGCATCCTGGTCCTCACCACGCGAGGGTCTGCGCGGCCGGCCTGAACAGGGCCCCGCGGCTCGGCCGAGGCGCCTCGCGGGCGCGCTGGTCGAGTTCGAGCTGAAGGTCGACGTCGTGCACGGTGGTCAGCAAGG
>JANXXG010000332.1 GCA_025350745.1 Chloroflexota bacterium
CGGTGATCTTGCCGCCGCCCTTTGTGAAGCCGGCCGTGAAGTCCGCGGCCGATTCGGTGCCGAACCCGTAGTTCGCGACGAACGTGAAGACCTCCTTCACGCCCTTCTTCCCGGCCATGTACTCGCCGATCGGCTCGCTGATCTGCCACGAGCTGAACGACGAGCGGAAGATGTACGGGCTCTTGCAGGCAGGCTTGCAATCCGTCGTCGTCCGGGTCAGCGCGTTGCCGCCCGCGTTCGTCGCGATATAGACGAGCTTCGCGCCGTCCACGACGTTGCGGATCGCGTACGCGATGGGCGTCGCGACGACGCCGAGCATCACGTCGACCTGATCCTGCTCGATGAACTTCTGGGTCTTGGCGATCCCGACCTGCGGATCGTTCGCCTCGTCCTCATAGATGACGCTGACCGGTCGGTTCGCGAGCTTGTTGCTCTTCGTCTTGAGGTAGAGGTCGGTCGAGCGCTTCATCGAGTTCCCGAGCTCGGCGTAGACCTTCGTGAACGGCAGCAGCTGCCCGACCTTCAAGGTCTTCCCCGCGGTCGCTACGGCCGTGGCTGCGGCGGACGACGCGGCGTTGCCGCCGGTCGACGACGCGGGCGCGCATGCCGCGAGCGCGGCCGCCGACGTCGAGATCAGGAACGCCCGCCGGGACATCCGGTAGTGGTAGCCACGCTTCGATGCGAGGTCGTTCTTCATGCTCATTGGTCCCTCCCACAACGCGGGTCGCGGGCGAACGATAGCGGTCCGGCCGCCCCGGCGGCCCTTTTTCAGCGGGAGAAAGCCCGGGTCAGGAGCCTCGGAACCGGGCGGGCCGTTTCTCGAGGAACGCGCGCACGCCCTCGGCATAGTCGGCGGTCCGCCCGGCGCGATCCTGCAGCGACGCCTCGACGTCGAGAAAGTCGCGCAGGCCGCGGTCCCAGGCGCTGTTCAGCCCTTCTTTCGTGAGCGCGTAGGCCTCCGTCGCACCGGCGGCGAGGTCGCGCGCGTATGCGCGGCTCCGTTCGGCGAACTCCGCGTCAGGCCAGACCCGTGTGGCGAGCCCGATCCGGAGGGCCTCGCCGCTCGCCAACGGCTCGCCGCTGATGATGATGTCGATCGCGCGACCCCACCCGACGAGACGCGGCAAGAAGTACGCCGACGCCGCATCCGGAACGAGGCCGACCTTGGACCACGCGGCCCGGAACGTCGCCGACTCGGAGGCGACCCGGATGTCGCAGGACAGGGCCAGGCCCAGACCGGCACCGGCCGCGACCCCGTTCACGGCGGCGACGACCGGTTTCCGCATGTCGCGGATCGTCGTCACGATCGGGTGGTAGCGGCGGCGGAGCTCATCGCCGAGCCGGAGGTCGGAGCCCTCAGCGATGGCCGCGGCCCGATCGCGCAGATCCTGGCCTGCGGAGAACGCCCGGCCGGCACCGGTGAGCAGGACGCAGCGAACAGCGGCGTCGCCCGCGGCCTCGGTCATCGCGGTCGCGAGCGCGGACGTCAGCGACTCGTCGAACGCGTTCAGGACGTCGGGACGATCGAGGGTCAGGACCGCGACGCCGCCGTCGCGTTCGATCCGGAGCGACGAGGTCACTTGCCCTTGAAGACGGCCTTCCGCTTCGTCATGAACGCGTCGACGCCCTCCTTCTTGTCCTCCGTGGAGAAGAGGAGGTAGAACGCCTTTCGCTCGAACTCAAGGCCGGCGTCGAGCGTCGAGTTGTATGCGAGGTCGATGGCCTCGGTCGCGAGGCGGACGGCGATCGGCGGCTTTTCGGCGATGGTGCGAGCGAGTGCTTTCGCGTCCTCGAGCCACGACGCGGCCGGGTACACCTGCGCGACCAGACCGATCGCTTTCGCCTCGTCGGCCTTCACCCGGCGGCCCGTGAGGATGATCTCCATCGCGCGGTACTTGCCGACGACGCGCGTGAGCCGCTGCGTGCCGCCCGCGCCCGGGATGATCCCGAGGTTCACCTCCGGCTGACCGAACTGCGCGGTCTCGCTCGCCACGATGATGTCGCAGGTCATCGCGAGCTCGCAGCCCCCGCCCAGGCAGTAGCCCGAGACGGCGGCGATGATCGGCTTGCGGATCCGCCGGACCCGCTCCCAACGCGTCGTCAGGTCCTGCTCGAGCATGCTCGCGGGAGTCGCTTCGACGAACGACTTCTTGATGTCCGCGCCCGCCGCGAAGGCCTTCTCGTTGCCGGTCAGGACGATGCAGCGGATGTCCGCTTCGGTATCGAGGCTTTCGAGCGCCGCGACGAGCTCGTCCATGAGCTCCTCGGAGAGCGCATTCAGCGCCTCGGGGCGGTCCAGCTGGACGGTCGCGATCGGCGCCTCGCGCGTGACGATGATGGTGCTCACGACAGGAGTATCTAGTACAGCTGGCCTTTCGGCGCGGGCTGGCACGTTGGACAGAGGTCCACATCATCGAGTCCCTTGCGGCGCCGCATGATCGTCGCGCCGCAGCGCGGGCATGGGCTACCCGCCCGCCCCCGGACCTGCATGTGGGCGCGTGGCTTCTTTCCCAGCTCCGGCGGCATGGCGGCCTCGACCTCGTGAAGGCCCGCGCTGATGACCGACCGCAGCGAGCGGTAGAACCGGCCCATCTCGTCCGGTGAGAGCGACCCCACCCGCCGCTTCGGGTGCAGCTCCGCCGCCCAGAGGATCTCGTCGGCATAGGCGTTCCCGATCCCGCTCACGAACGTCT
>JANXXG010000356.1 GCA_025350745.1 Chloroflexota bacterium
CGTCGGCGTGCTTCATGTACTCGTAGATTTCGGCCGAGCGCAGCAGCGCCTTGGTCGGAATGCAGCCCCAGTTCAGGCAGATGCCGCCCAGGTGTTCGCGCTCGACCAGCGCCACGCTCATGCCCAGTTGCGCGCCACGGATGGCCGCCACGCTTCCGTCGAGCATGCCGGAGGGGATGATCAGATCCGCGCCGGCGTCTGCATGCGCGACCGCGATCTCCCCGAGCCGCTCGAGGGTCCCAGGCACGTCGGCACCCCCGTCGCGGAACAGGACGCACTGCCCGTGCTCCGTGTAGGCGCAGACGCAGACATCGGTCGCGATGCCGAGCTCGGGGACCGCTTCCTTCACCGCGCGGATCGCTCGCGAGACGATGTGATCGCGCTCGCTCGCGATGAACGCGCGCGCGTCCTTGCGGTCCGTCGCGCCGTAGAGCAAGAGGCCGGCGAAACCGGCCGAGGCCGCAGCGCGGGCATCGCGGACCAGCTCCGTGATGGAGAGGCGCTCCAGGCGACCGGTGCCCTCGATGCGCTCGCGGTCCTCCACCGATGCGGAGACGACCAGCGGCAGGATCATCCGGGAAGCGAGCTCGTCGCGGCCGAAGGCCCGTGACCAGGCGGGATGGGCCGCAAGACCGCGCCGGACCGTCGTGCGTCCGGCTCCGGCCGAGCTTTGCTCGAATATGCCCATCTGCCCATCCTACTCAGGCGGGATTAGCATTCCTGGTGGTGGGATCCGTCGGGCGGCCGGTCCGCGTGGTGCTCGCAGCGCTCGTCGCGCTGTCGCTCGTTGGCGGTTTCCCCCAGGCTGCGCGCGCCGATGACCGGCTCGCACCTCTCCCGGCGCACGCGGATCTCGGCCCAATGCGCCATCTCTGGCAAACGCTCAACAACTGCGGCCCCGCGTCCGTCGTCATGGCCCTCTCGATGTTCGGCATCGACGCGGACCAGGAGGCCGCGCGGCTGGCGCTCCGTGGCCCGGACCTTCGCCGCGGGATGGGCCCCGGCCCCGTGGATCCCTGGGTCAACGGGCTCTACGGCCTGCGCTCCGTCTCCCGGATGAATGGCACCGTCGAGCTGATGAAGCGCCTGGTCGCGAACGGCTTCGCCCCGATGGTGACGCAGTGGATGCAGGACCCGTCCCTTTCGCGGATCGCGCACTGGCGGACCGTCCGCGGGTACGACGATGACATGAAGTCCTTCTACGTGAACGATCCCATGCTCGGCGCGAACGTGCCGCTGACGTATGAGTGGTTCAACGCGAACTGGCAGCCGTTCAGCTATCGATGGATGGTCCTCTACGAGCCGAAGGACCTTGGCCGGCTCCAGCAGCTCATCGGCGCGGACTGGTCCGAGACCGGTATGCGCGATGGCTTCTACGCGCGCGCGAAGGCCGACGCGTATTCGCAGGACACCAGTGCCGCTTGGCTCACCTACGGCGAGGCCGCGTACCAGGACGGCTGGTTCGCTGAGGCGGTCGCCGCATTCGACCGCGGCATGCAGCTCGGCTCTGCGACCGGCGTGTTCACCGTGCGAAGCAGCTATCCCCAGGCGCTCCGGGCGCTCGGCCGGCAGACCGACGCCGCCAACGCCACCGCGAGCCTCGCGGCGCTTTCGGCGGTGCCCGCCACGGTCGTCCAGTCGCCGGACCGGTACGCGACCTTCATGGCCTACCGGCGCGCGCATCAAGAGGACGGGGTCATCCTGGTCGAGTAGCGCTAGCCCAGTTAGCCCAGGATCTCCCTGGCGCGAGCGAGCCGCTCGCCCGCCTCTCGCAACAGCTCGTCGGTCTTGCAGAACGTGAACCGGATGAGGTCCTTCCCCCGCTCCGGTCGCGAGAAGAACGATGAGCCGGGTACCGCGGCGACGCCGACCTCCGCGATGAGGCGCCGCGCGAAGGTCACGTCGTTGCCCGCGCCGAATCCTGAGATGTCACAGAAGATGTAGTACGCGCCCTCCGGGAGGCGCGGCTTGAATCCGGCCTGATCGAGCGACCTGAACAGCGTGTCCCGTCGCACCTGATAGTGGGCCGAGAGCTCGCGGTAGTACGCCCGACCGAGGGTGAGCCCGGCGGCGACCGCTTCCTGCAGCGGCGCCGGTGCTCCAACGGTCACGAAGTCGTGGACCTTGCGGATGCCGTTGGTCAGCTGCGGGGCGGCCACGATCCAGCCCACGCGCCAGCCGGTCACCGAGAACGTCTTGGAGGCACCCGAGATCGTGACCGTCCGGTCCGCCATTCCCTCGAGGGTGGCCAGCGGGATGTGCTCGCCCGCGTAACGGATGTGCTCGTAGATCTCGTCGGTGACCGCGATGACGTCGTGCTCGCGGCACAGCGCGGCGATGAGCTCGAGCTCCGCCCGCGTGAACACCCGGCCACTGGGATTGTTCGGCGTGTTCACGATGATCGCCTTCGTCTTGGTCGTGAAGGCCGCGCGCAGCTCATCGGGATCGAACGTGTAGTCCGGCGCGCGAAGCGGGACGAAGACCGGCTTCGCGCCGCAGATCGCAGCGTCGGGTCCGTAGTTCTCGTAGAACGGCTCAAGGACCACGACCTCGTCACCGGGATCGATGATCGCGAGCAGGGTCGAGACCATCGCCTCGGTCGAGCCGCAGGTGACCGTGAGCATGGTCTCGGGGTCGACGCGCATCCCGTAGAGGTCCGCGTAGGTCGTGGCGAGGCCATTTCGCAACGACTGGCTTCCCCAGGTGATGGCGTATTGGTTGATGTCGGCGTCGATGGCCCGCTTCGCCGCATCCTTCAACAGCGCTGGTGCGGGGAAGTTCGGAAAGCCCTGCGCGAGATTGATCCCTCCGTGGGTCGCGCAGAGCCGGGTCATCTCCCGGATGACGGACTCGGTGAACCCCTCGGTCCGCCGGGCCAGCGGTGACCGGTTCATGGCTCGAGCGGGCGAGCGACGACGGTCAATACCCGGCGGCGCGGTCGACGAGGTTGAGCAGCGGCTCGCCGGCCTTGAAGCGCCGGACGTTCTCGATGACCAGCGCGAGGCTGCGCTCCCGCAACCGCGGCGACGAGTTCGAGATGTGCGGTGTGAGGATGGCGTTGTCGAGCGACCACAACGGGCTCGTCGCGGGCAGCGGCTCGGTCTCGAAGACGTCGAGCGCCGCGCCACCGATGCGGCGCTCCGTGAGCGCGGCGGTGAGCGCGGCCTCGTCGATGATCGGGCCTCGGGCGATATTGATGACCCACGCGGTCGGCTTCAGCCCGGCGATGACCTCCGCGGACAGCATCCCGCGCGTGGCCGGAGTGAGGGCCGCGGTCACGGCCACGTAATCGGCCTCGCGAGCGACCTCGGCGAACCGTTCTGATGAGACGACCCGCTCGACGCCCGGCCCGCCCGGACGGCTCGCGTCGCGACGGACCGCGATGACGCGCATGCCCACGCCGGATGCGAGACGGGCGAGCTCCCCGCCGATGCTGCCCATCCCGAGGATCACGAGCGTCGCGCCACGGACCTCGGCGTGCGGGACCTCGCGCTGCCATTCGCTGCGGCCCTGGGCCAGCAGGTGCTCGGGCACGCGTTTCGCGGCGGCGAAGATCATGGCGATGACGTGCTCGGCGATGGGCACGTCATAGGCGCCGCTGTTGTTCGTGAGCAGGAGGTCCGGGTGGCCGGCGACCTCCGGCATGTACCGGTCGACGCCCGCCGAGAACGTGTGGATCCAGCGAAGCTTTGGCAAGCTCAGGGCCGCGCGGAACCGCTCGGGGCTGAACCCGCCGAACACCGCCTCGGCCTC
>JANXXG010000025.1 GCA_025350745.1 Chloroflexota bacterium
CATCGGAAAAGTGACCCTGCGGTTCTGGCCCTTCGACCGGCTCCGGTTCTTCGCGTGGTGATCGAGCTCTCCTAGCTCTTCTGGGGCCACCACACCTCGTCGAGCACCCGCAGGATGTTCCCCCCGATGGCCTTCGCGATATCTCCGTCCGAGTAGCTGTGCTTCACCATCCAGCGCACGATGTTCGGGAACGCCTCGGCTGGATTCTCGATCCCGTCCACGAACGCGACCTCGGTGAACTCCTGCTGTCCATGCGCGGCTTTGATCGAGAGCTGCTTCGCGAAGTAGTGGTGCAGGCCGACGTGATCGCCGAAGAGCGTGTCCGGGCCGAAGGCCACGTGATCGATCCCAACGAGCTGCGCGCAGTACTCGAAGTGCTCCATGAATCCGTCGATGTTGTGCTTCGGGTGCTTCTTGGTGAGCGTGGTGTGCGGCGCGGCCTCGATCGCGATGACCCCACCCTTGGCGGCACAGGCCTTGATGACCTCATCCGGCTTCATCCGCTTCGTGTTCCAGAGTGTCCGCGCGCCAGCGTGGGTGATGAAGATCGGCTTGTCGCTTGTCTCGATGGTGTCCATCGAGGTCTGGTCGCCAGAGTGCGAGATGTCGATGGCGATACCGAGCTTGTTCATCCGCCGGACCGCCTGGCGCCCGAATTCCGTCAACCCGCCGTCACGCGTCTCGCGCAGGCCTGAGCCGAGCGTGTTCGCCTCGCTGTACGCGATGCCCGACGATCGGATCCCGAGGCCGTAGAGGATGTCGAGGCGATCGACCTCGTTCTCGATCGGCGTGGCGGCCTCGAGTGACGCGATGAACGCGATCTGGCCGTTCGCCTTCGCTCGCTTGATGTCCGCAACGGTCTCGCCCCGAATGATGAAGTCCTGATGCGCGATATCCGATAGGCGCATCCCAAGGTCGTAGATGATGTCGTCCCACTTCCAGCCGGCCTTCGACGTGATCGTCGCCGTCCCATCCATCAGGCAGTCGAAAACCGCATCGAGACCGGAACGGGCCATACCGGCGTATCCGGTCCAGTCACGCCCCTGGCGGCGGTAGTCGGCGAGATCGCCGAAGTCCTTCGGGACGATGAAGCAGTGGTCGTGGAGCGAGATAGCGAAGTGTTCGGTCAGAAGGCGCTGGACCCGATCCTCCTGCTCCTTGCTGACCTCGACCGGAGTGGACTTCACCCGGTCGATCTCAGCCGCGAGCTCGAAGACCTTGTAGTCGGCGCTCGGCTCAAGGTAGTCGAAGGAGTGGTAACCCTTGTAGGCGGTGCGCTTCATGGTGGTCCTCCCCAGGTTGCTTCTGCGGATGCTAGCGGCGTCGCTGGGCCCGCGGATCGAGCGCGTCCCGAAGTCCGTCGCCCACGAAATTGAATGCCAGGACGACAACGGTGATCGCGACGCCAGGGTAGAGCGCGAGCGTCGGCGCGGTGAACACATACTGCTGGGCCCGCTGGAGCATGTTGCCCCACGATGGCGTCGGCGGTTGGATGCCCAGGCCGAGATAGCTGATCGCGGATTCCGTGAGGATGGCATACGCGACGCCGAGCGTCGCCGCGACCACGAGAGATGGCACCGCCTGTGGGAGCACGTGCCGGACGAGGATCCGCGCCGGGGTCGCCCCGAGCGATTCGGCCGCCTGCACGAACTCCGCGGTCTTCCAGCGGAGGGTCTCTCCATAGACCACGCGAGCAACGGGCATCCACGACAGCCCGCCGATCACGAGGACGAGCGTGGTGACATTGCTGCCGACGACGGTCACCACGACGAGGATGAGGAAGAAGGCCGGGACGGCGAGCATCGCGTCGGTAAGTCGCATGAGGATCGTGTCGAGCCAACCGCCGTAGAACCCGGCGACGGCGCCGACGAGCGCCCCGAGGCTGAGCGCTGCGAGCATCGAGGCCACCCCCACAAGCAGCGTGACCTGGGCGCCGTGCAGCAGGCGGCTCAGGACGTCCCGCCCGAGCTCGTCGGTGCCGAACGGATGAAGGGCCGACGGGTCAGCCAGTCGGTGGGCCGGATCGGTCGCGCTCGCGTCGATCGTCCACAGGAGCGGGCCGAGCACCGCGGCGGCGGCGATCACCGCCAGCGTCACAAGCGAGACCAGGCCAAGGCGCGTCATGCCAGACGCACCCGGGGATCGAGACGTGCGTAGAGCACGTCGACCGCGAGGCTGCTCGCGACCGCGATCGCGGCGACCACGACGGCGATCCCAACGACCAGCGGGTAATCGCGTCCGTTCGCGGCCTCGAGGGCCAGCCGGCCCATCCCCGGCCAGCCGAAGACGGCCTCGGTGACGACCGTACCGCCGAGCAGTCGGGGGACGAGGGCGCCGACCGCGCTGGTTACCGGAATGAACGCGTTCCGCAGCGCGTGGACGTACAGCACGATGCGGGGCGCCAGACCCTTGGCCGTGGCGGTCCGGATGTACTCCTGGGTGAGGACCTCGATCATCGCCGACCGGGTGTACCGGACGATCGTCGGCAGGATCGTCGAGGCCAGCACGAGGCACGGAAGGACCAGGTGGGCGAGGCGATCGCCGATCGAGTCACTCCCGACCGACACGACACCGGCCGACGGGAGAAGATGCAGGTTCACGGCGAAGACCAGGATCAGCACGATGCCCAGCCAGAACACCGGCACCGATAGCCCGAGCGCGCTCGCGAAGGTCAGGGCGTGGTCGAGCCAGGAGTTGCGCCGGAGCGCCTGGATGACGCCCATCGGGATACCAATGAGCAGCGAGAGTCCCAGCGCCGTCCCGGCGAGCACGATGGTGTTCGGCAGGCGATCCCCGATGCGCGACGCGACCGGTTCGTCGGTCAGGAGCGAGGTCCCAAGATCTCCGCGGACCGCGCCGCCGAGCCATGCGATGTAGCGCTCCGGCACGGGACGGTCGAGGCCCATGTTGTGGATGAGCGTCGCGCGTTGCTCCGCGGTCACATCGAACCGCATGACCGAAGAAGGACCGCCAGGCGACAGGTTGACGAAGAAGAACGTCAGGGCGCTGACGAATACGACGACGAGCGCCCCCGCTGCGATGCGCTGCGCGAGAAAGCGGCCTACTTCTTCGCCAACCACCATTCGCCGATGTAATGCATCGCGTCACGGAGACCGAGCTCCGGGACACCTTGCAGCGACGAGCTCAGCACATCCACTTCGTCCGGGTACCAGAGGAACAGATACGGGAGCGTGTCAGCCATGTAGGTCTGAAGCTGCTTGTACACGGCCTTGCGCGCCTCGAGGTCGCTCGCGCCCTGGCCCTGGATCAGGAGATCGTCAAGCTTCGCGTCCTGGTAGCCGGGGATGTTGAAACCCTTCCCTGCTGCGCTCGAGGCGTAGTAAGGGGAGACGTCAGGATCGCTCGGGTACACCCACCAGTTCACGCTTGCCGTGTAGTCGCGTCGTACGACGACCTTCTGGATGTAGGAGTTCCACTCCATGGTGTTGAGGTCGGCCACGACACCGATCTTCTTGAGGTCCTGCTGGATCAGTGCGTTGACCGGCTCGAGCACACCCTTCTGGCCCACGTCCATCGTGAACTGGAACGGCTTGCCTTCCTTCATGAGGACCCCGCCGGCACCCGGAGTCCATCCGGCGGCTGCGAGGAGATCCTTGGCTTTCTGCGGGTCATAGGGATACCGCGTGCTCAGCGACGGATCGAAGTACGCCTTCAAGGCGGGCGTGATCGCCGAGTTGGCGACGGACCCGTACCCGAGCTCGACGGACTTGATGATCGCCTGCCGGTCGATGGCCTGAACGAACGCCTGCCGGACCCGCACATCCGTGAAGCGCGGATCGGTCTGGTTGAGGGCCAACCAGTAGTACTGCACGAGCGGCCGCGACACGACCGCGAGGTTGTTCGCGCTCTTCACTCGGGCGACGGCGGCCTTGTCGTCCAGGATCATGATGCTGACGTCGCCGGCAAGAGCCTGTGCGATCTGCGTGTTCGCATCCGGCACGACCGTGAAGACGACCTTATCCAGGTACGGCTTCGCTCCGAAGTAGTTCTCGTTGCGGACGAGCGAGACGCTCTGGCCAGAGGTGTACTTCTCGACCTTGAACGGGCCCGTGCTGACCGGGATGCCCTTGTTGAAGGTGGTGGTCTTGAGCGGATCCGCCGAAAGCACGTGCTTCGGCACGATCCCCGAGTTGTACGCGAGATACGACGTGAGCGCGCTGAACTTGCGGCTCAGGTCGAAGCGCACGGTCGTCGCGTCGACCGCGGTCACGCTCTTCACCGCGGAAAAGTTGCCGCGGTTCTGCGCACCGAGTTCGGGCTTCAGCACGATGTCGTTGAACGTGAACGCGACGTCGGCTGAGGTGAACGGTTGACCGTCGCTCCACTTCACGCCCTCGCGCAGCTTGAACGTCCAGGAAAGACCGTCGGCTGACGTCGTCCAGCTTGCGGCGAGGTCGGGCGCCGGCGCGAGGTCCTTGCCGGGCTTGGTGAGCCCGTCGAAGAGAACACGGTTCACGAACACCGACTCGACGAACGCATTCGGGCTCCACGGGTTCAAGGTCGGGTCGGCAACGATGGGGATCGTGACCGTCCCACCCGAGACCGGCGCGCCGACGGCCTGCGCTCCAGGGCCGGCTGGCTGCGAGGAGGTGCACGCCGCGACGACCAACATCGGGACAAAGACCGCCGCCAAGATGCCGCGACGCAGAGCCCGTGATCCGCCACCCATCGAACACCCTCCCAACGCTGAGGGGAGGAGCATACACGCGGGTCCATGAGCGCCCACGGATCTAACCGATCCGGCTCCCAAGCTCGCAGTCAGCGTCCGGCTCGAGCAGCGTCACGCGCTTGTCCGCATCGATCGCACCCAGCGTCAAGACCTCCGAATCGAAGGTCGCGATCCGGCGCACCGGGAAGTTCGTCACGCACACGACGAGTCGGCCCTGCAGCTGTTCCTTCGAATACCACGGCTGCACCGCCACCGACGAGCGCCGCACGCCGTGCGGCCCGAAATCGATGGTGAGCTTGTAGGACGGGTTGCGCGCCGCGGGGAAATCCTCGACCACGACGATCCGGCCGACCCGCATCTCGATCTTGTCGAAGTCATCCATCGTTGCCATCACGTCCGTATCATCAGGCTGGTGGCCGACGTCTTCCACCGGCCGACCGGCTGGCGGATCATCCCCGAGCGAAAGGTCTTCGAGGTGACGTGGGACGACGCCCAGGTGTCCGAATACGCTTGGGAGCCGTTCCGGCACGCCTGCCCGTGTGCCTATTGCGCCGGCGAAGGCGCCTATAAAGGGAATGTCAGCCCGGACACGGTGTTCACAGAGAAGCAGACCGATCTAAAGGAGGTATTCGCGGTCGGGCGGTACGGGCTCTCCCCGGAATGGGGTGATGGCCACGACACGGGCATCTACACGTTCAAGATGCTGCGCCGGGCTGCGGGACTCGAATGAAATTCTTAACCAAGAAGGCCGATCTACCGCCCGAGAAGGCCGAACGCGTCCCGCCGGGCCAGTACCTGACCGAAAAGTGGCCGGTCCTGCATTACGGGCCGGTGCCGACCTTCAACCCGAAGACCTACGACCTGCGGGTCTTCGGCAAGGTCAAGAACGAGCTGCGGTGGACGTGGGACGAGCTGCAGGCCCTCGACAAGGAAGTGAACACGGTCGTCACCGCCGACATGCACTGTGTCACCACGTGGTCCCGGCTCGACCAGAAATGGGAGGGCATCGCGTTCAGCAAGATCGTTGAGCTCGCAATGCCGACCGAGGACGCGAAGTTCGTGATCGCGCACAGCGAGCACGGATTCACCGCGAACACGCCGATCGAGTACTGCCTCCGCGACGACTGTCTCGTCGCGCTACGGGCGAACGGCGAGCCGCTGAGCGCGGAGCACGGGCAGCCCGCGCGCCTTGTGGTGCCGCGCCTCTACGCGTGGAAGAGCGCGAAGTGGCTACGCGGCATCGAGTTCTCGGCGACCGATAAGCCCGGCTTCTGGGAGCGCAACGGCTACCACAACACCGGTGACCCCTGGAAGGAAGAGCGCTATTGGGGGGATGGGAGCTAGCCGGTTCCTACCATGCCGCTCCCGGCTCCGGCGCGTCAGCGTTGTCGTAGTGGACCGAGACGAACTTCAGCAGTGACGCGGTGTCCGCGCTGTCGAGATTGAGCCTCCAGCGCCACGCGGTCGCTGCGACCTTCGCACCCTGCAACGCCGGGTACGGCTCGAGCAGGATCTTCGCGTACTTCGTCTTCGAGGTCGTGTCCTTGACGAATTGCTTCAGCTGATCGACCTCGCCAATCGAAAGTCCGTTGTAGACGATGACGATGCCGCCGTGCTCGAGGTTGTGGGTCGTCGCCTCGAACGGCTGGAGCGAGTCGTAGATACCGGCCTTCAACGGCGCGGCCGGTTGGGGCCAGTGCGCGCCGGACGTCGGGGGCAGTGAGGCGTATTGGACGGGCGTGCCCGCATTCACGTGGCCGGGACCCTGATCGTCCTCTTTCACGCCGCGCGCCTTGTCGCTCGGATCGACGAGGCCGGCTGTCTGCAGGGGCGCGGGCGTTGCAGCGACCGGTCCGGTGCTGAGGATGCCCAGACGGTTGAGCGCGAAGATCGCCGCCACGACGAGCACGAGGACCCCGAGGCCGATGAGCCAGCTGCGTCCGCCGCCGGAGCCTCCGTGCTGGCGATTGCCACCACGGTCCTCGCGCTGGCGTTTGCGAAGCTCTTTCTCGCGTCTCTCGCGGCGTGTCGTCACGGTCATGCGCGGAGTTTACGGTCTTTAGACTCGCGATGATGGGCCATCGGGTGCGATTCGCACCATCTCCGACCGGCGCGCTCCACATCGGGAGCGTGCGCACGTTGCTCTACAACTATTTCCTCGCGCGCCAGAGCCAGGGCACGCTGATCCTCCGGATCGAGGACACGGACCAGGAGCGCCTGGTGGCCGGCGCGATCGACAGCATCTACGACGGCCTGCACTGGTTCGGGGTCGGTTGGGACGAAGGGCCGCGCGAGGGCGGACCGCACGCGCCGTACGTCCAATCCGAGCGTCTCCCCCTCTACCAGAAGGGCGCCCAGGAGCTCGTCGATAACGGCGCCGCGTACTTCTGCTTCTGCAGCAAGGAGCGACTCGAGCAGATGCGCGCGGCCCAGCGAGCCCGCGGGGAGATCACGCGATACGACCGCCACTGTCGGAACATCCCTCCAGCGGAAGCGGCCGAGCGGACAAAGGCCGAACCCGATCACGTCATCCGATTGAAGGTGCCCGAAGACGGGACGATCGCGATCGATGACCTCGTCTACGGCCACATCGAGTGGCCGCTCAGCACGATCGAGGATCAGATCCTGTTGAAGTCGGACGGCTTCCCCACCTATCAGCTCGCCGTCGTCATCGACGATCACCTCATGGGGATCGATCCGGTCATCCGGGGTGAAGACTGGCTCCCGTCGACGCCGAAGCACCTGCTCGTGTATCGGGCGTTCGGGTGGGACGTGCCGCCGCACGCGCACGTCCCGAACGTCCTCGGGCCGGACGGCAAGAAGCTCTCGAAGCGACATGGCGCGACCGAGGTCGACGAATTCCGGCGCGAGGGCTATCTACCCGAAGCGATGGTGAACTTCCTCGCGCTCATCGGGTGGTCGCCGGGCACCGAGGAGGAGGTCTTCTCGATCGATGACCTCATTCAGCGGTTCCGGATCGATCAGGTCCAGAAGGCCGGCGGCAAGTGGGACCGCGATCGCCTCAACTACTTCAACGGTCTGTGGATCCGCCGGCTTTCGGACGACGAGCTGTGTGCGCGCCTGGAGCCGTTCCTGCCGCCTGCGTGGGATCGCACGCTGGTGCGGGCCGTCGTTCCGTTGATCAAGGAGCGCATGACGACCCTCGTTGAGGCGAGCGAGCTCATCGCCTTCCTCTTCACCGACACGGTCGAGCAGGATCCGGCACTGCTGGTGCCGAAGAAGCGCGAGGCCCTGGATGTCATCACCGCGCTCAGCCGGGTCACGGTGCTCCTGCGCTTCGTCGAGCCGTTCGCGGCGGCGCCGATCGAGCAGGCCATTTCCGCGGTCGCGACCGAGCTTGGATGGACGCTGCGTGACCTCACCATCGCGATCCGCGCGGCGGTCACCGGGCGCAAGGTCGGGCCGCCGCTCTATGGATCGATCGAGCTGCTCGGGAAAGACCGGACCCTCGCGCGGCTTGACGCCGCGCAGGAGCGGCTCGAGCCCTAGTCCCAGAAGCTCGATGCGGGAATGGGGCGCTGTGGACGCGGTCGGCGCGGCCGGCCGGTCAACGGCAAGGTGATGGTGAAGGTGGCGCCGAGCCCACGGCCCGGGCTCGCGGCGGTCAGATCGCCGCCATGCGCTTCGGAGATGAGCTTCGCGAGGTAGAGGCCCAGGCCCATGCCCGGCACATTCGCCGTCCGCGCGTCGCGGATCCGCCCGTATCGCGTGAACAGCTCCTTCATGTCATCCGCGCTCAGCCCGACCCCGTGATCCCGGATCGCGACGCGTGCCTCGTCCGCGTTCGCGGAGATCGTGACCATGATCCCGGCGCTGGGCGGCGAGAACTTGAGCGCGTTCTGGAGCACGTGATCGAGCAGCTGGCGAAGGCGCTCCGGGTCGGCGTTGACCAGCACCGGTGTGGCCGGCGCGACGATCGTCGCCCGGTCCTGCGGGACGCGCTGCTCGGTGATCTCGAGCACGAACGCCGCGAGATCGACCGCGACCATGGTGAGCGACATCCGGCGGGTGTCGACCTGATCGACCGTCAATAGGTCGTTCGCGAGTCGGGCCAGGCCGCGGGCGTGCCGGCGCACCTGGTCGTATGCCGCGCCTTGCGCGCGATCGAGGCGCATCGGGTCCGCTAGGAGCGGGACGGCCACATCGATTCTCACGACGGACTCGCGGAGCTGGACGGCGAGGATCGCCCGGGCCTGCTCGCGACGCAGGTCCTCGAGGCGCAGGGCCCGCTCGTGCTGGCGCGCCCGCACGATGAAGACGGTCACGGCGACAAGACAGATGGCCAAGACGACGCCGTTCGCGATCGACGTCAACAGGGCGCTCTGGCCGATGCGAGACGCCGCGGCAAGGGACGCCGCGGTCCACCCGAGGGCCCCGGCAGCGACCAGGATGAGCGCGAGCCGCTCGTCGAGCCACCACCCGGCGGCCGCGACCGCGAGGAACAGGATCGGAGCGGTCTCGATCGTGTCGCCCGACAGCCACTTCAGGCCGAGGGCGACCGCGACAAGGACCGCGGCCGCGATCGCGAGCCCGGCTCCGTGCGCCGGCGGCAGACCGGGCGGCTCGATGACCGGGATGTTCGGGAAGTCAGCCTGCGACGGCGCCTGCGGAGGCACCGGCAGCTTCGTGTCCCCGGCCGTCGCGCGAAGCAGGGTCACTCCCAGGTGATGTCGAGGACGCGTGCGGGCGGCGGCTTGACCGGGCTGCGGTGCGCGGCCGTGTCGGCGCTCGCCACGGAGGCGCTACCGAGCAGGCTGGCCGCGACGATGACCGCGAGGATGAGTGCGCGAATGGTGCGGAACATGATGCCCCCTTTTTTTATCGCGCCGTGAATCGAACGGCGTCGACTGCGCGCTGATAGACGGTGAGATGTTCGAGCTCGCTCGTGGGTGCGACGTTGAGCTCCGCGACGAAGGCTTCAACGACGGCAGGATCGAATTGGGTGCCGACGCACATCCGGAGCTCCGCGACCGCGACGTCCGGCGTCACGG
>JANXXG010000030.1 GCA_025350745.1 Chloroflexota bacterium
GTCTCATCGGTGCGCTTGCGATCGTTGGCCCGGCCGCCTCCGGGGCAGCGGCGAGGGCGGGATCAGCAGGACCGCGACCACGACCGCCGCGGTCATAAGCCAGAGCGCCTCGAGATTCGCGAAGTACGCGTAGTGTACGAACGTTCCGGCGACGAAGAGCACCCACCCGACGCCGAGGCCCAGGACGGCCAGCCACGGCGAGGCCGCCTCCTTCTGCGGCGCGGACACGAGGATCGCGGCCGCGATCAGGACCCCGGCGGCGAACGCGCCACCCGCCGCGAGCGAAAGGATCGGAACGTGGAGCCAGAGCAACGCTGCGCCCGCGGTGATGGCAGCCGCTGCCGCGGGGCGCGCGGGCAGTCCGCGAGCCAGCACGAACGCGCCGGCGGCGATCCCGATCCCGGCGACGAGCAGTCCGATCTGGGTGCTCGGCCCGCCATCGAGCCCGATGCCGCCGGCGAGCGCGAGCTGCGCGCCATTCGTCGCGCCGGTCTCCGCGGAGAGCAGGAGCGGGCCGACGGCCAACAGGCCAAGCGCGCCGCGCGGCCCTGAGGTCGACCACGTGAGCGGCTCACCGAGCACGGCGATCCCGCCGGCCAGGAACAGCAGCGCCGCGACGATGACGAGCGGGATCGCCAGGGGGGGCGGAGCTGCGACCACCGGCACGGTCGCGGCGACCGCCCGCAGGGCCAGGTCGATCGCGAGGGCCGCCGGCAACGCGATCGCGAATGGCGATGGCCGACCCGCCGGTCGTGCGGCGTGGAGGAGCGCGAGCCATTGCGTGCCCGCAACGATCGCCGCCGCGGCGAGCACGAGGTCGATCCATTCCTGCCGGATCGCGGTGAACCCGAGCGTGCACAGGGCGAGCACCGTGGCCGTCGATGCGATCGCGCGCCGCGGACCAAGCCGGGTCCCGGTCAGGACGGCGAGGAGCGACGCGGCGAAGACCACGAATGCGATCCCGGCCAGCGACGTGTTCGGAAGCGTGCCGAAGAGCGACTGGTAGAGCGTGGCGGTGAAGACATGGATCGCGCTCAGCAGGAAGAGCACGCCGACGATCGCGAACGCTGCGCCGCCGAACATCCGGCGAGTCTAGGTGTGCGCTACGCCACGTTGTCCCGGGCCTGCTGCAGCGCCTCCGCAGGCATGTTGACGGCCGATGTCCCGAGGGTCGCGGCGCGCCACGCTGCCGCGAGCCCGCTGCCCGCGTCCTGGACGAGCGCTGAGAGCTCATCGAGATCCGCCTGGCTGAAGTCCTGCGCGCGCGGACCGGCGACGACGGCGCCAACGACATCGCCATTCACGATGATCGGAGCGATCGCGGAGCGGCCGCCACCGGTCAGCCGCTCCACGAGGGCCGCCTCGTTCCAGTCGTGGACCGGTTGCAGCAGCTCGTGCACGGTCGGCGCCGTCAGCGTGCGTGCCTCGCGGCAGGCGCGGGCGATCGCGTTGTAGCGGTCGTCCACGCTGACGGCGAAGCGCGCGTCCGAGATGCCGATGAGCCGATCGATAGCGGCGGCCTCCGGCGACAGGCTGACCCGGTCGCCGCGCAGCATGCCCGCCTCGGGATCGAGGCCCACGATGAACGACGTGCTGGTGCCACGGGTACCGAGCTGCTCGAGCAGCAGTCGAAGGATGTCGTCGGTCGACCCGGGCACCTCTGGCTCGCGGGTCGCGTCCTGGCCGGCCTGTTCAACGGCCACCGGGGCCACCGCAACGTCGGCGGCGGCCGGCTGGAACCGGCCGGCTGCGCGCGCCGCGGCGAATCCTTGGACGGTCGCCTCGACGATCGCTGCGATGAGCGCGAGCTCGCCGCTCGCGAAGCCGCCTTCGCGGAAGGTCTGCAGCGTGACCACCCCGATCGCGTCATGACCGGACGCAAGCGGGATCTGAACGACGCCGATGCGCCGCCTGTCCCCGGCTACGGTGATCGACCGATCGAAGGCGTGCCAGCGTTCGGCATTCTTGACCGCGAAGCAGCTCGGCGAGTCGTCCACAGCCTGCTTCCCGAGCTCGCTCGATGCGGCATCCACACCGACGACCTTGTAGCGGTAGGCGACCTCGGGACGGTCCAGATGGAATAGGGCCACCGAGAACGCGGACGCCTCGCTGACCTCGTTCATCGCGTCGCGCAGGATCCGGCCGATGGCCCGGGCATCGCCCGCCGTCGCGACGGCGGCCGCGATCTGCGAGGCGATGCCGCTGATGTGAGCCGCAAGGGCCGGCGCGATCGGCGGAGCATCGGACGCTGCCACGGGTGCACCGGTCGAAGCGGGTGACAGCTGCGCCGGCGCGGGCGGCGGCGGCGCGCTGATCACTGGAGCGGGCTGCGCCGGAGCCGGCGCCGGTCGGGCAGCCGTGATCGGCGTGGGTGGCGCGTACTCAAAGGTCGCCGGCTCCTGCTCGGCCGCAGGGAGCGCGAGCGTTGCGGCGGCGTCCATGGCCATCGCGGATGCGATGAGCTCGCACGAGAGGTCGATCGCCTCGCGAGTCTGCCCGTTCATCGGCTCTCGCGTGATGAGGGTGCCAAGCAGCACTCCGACGGTCCGGCCCGCGAACACGAGCCGCGAAATGAGCAGCCGTGGCGGGACCCCGACCCATTCGGCCTGATACGGCACCGGCCAGTCCAAGGCGACGGCCCGGTTCGGCGGCAGCGTGTCGTCGGGAAGCTGCAGGGTCGTGAGCCGCCGATCGAACAACCACGGATTCCGGCCGACCTCCGCCGCGTCGGCGTCCGGGCGGGCGGGTTGACGCACGACGGCGCACCCGATCAGGTACGGGACGCTGTTCATCAGGATGCGAAGGGTCGCCTCCACCGGTGGGGTGGCTGTGACGATCTGAAGCGGCTCCACGACCTATTTGTACGGTCACGCGTCATTCACCGGGTCACCGTGTGGGGGGTTGTCGGCCGGGGGAGTACCAAGGTCGGGGTCGGGGGAGGCCGCTACGATGGCCCCACTCGCGACCTGCGGTGTTCGCATCGTGGTGTTGTGCTTTCACATCGCAAAAGTAGGAGGACCAG
This sequence comes from Chloroflexota bacterium, assembly GCA_025350745.1. Lineage (GTDB taxonomy): Bacteria > Chloroflexota > Limnocylindria > P2-11E > P2-11E > UBA4735. Next base: position 3,023 of record JANXXG010000030.1, read on the forward strand.
GACGCTATGGGCACCACGCCGGGCATCGAGATCCGTGGCGAGCCGGTCGATCGGTCGGCCGACGTCCTCACCCCGCAGGCGCTCGACTTCGTTGCTGAGCTCGCGCGCGCGTTCGAGCCCACCCGGACGGCGCTCCTGCACGAGCGCGCAGTGCGCCAAGCGGAGCTGAGCGCGGGCGGCGACCTCGGCTTCCTCGCGGGAACGAAGGAGATCCGGGAGCTCGCGTGGCAGGTGGCGCCCGTACCCGCGGACCTGCAGGTCCGCAAGGTCGAGATCACCGGCCCGACCGATCGGAAGATGGTCATCAACGCGCTCAACTCGGGCGCCTCGACCTACATGGCCGACTTCGAGGACGCGAACACGCCGACCTGGGAGAACATGGTCTCGGGCCAGGTCAACCTCATGGACGCGGTCCGACGGAAGATCGACTTCACGAGCCCCGAGGGAAAGCGCTACGGCCTCAACAAGGTCCTCGCGACGATGATCGTGCGCCCGCGCGGCTGGCACCTCATCGAAAAGCACCTTCTTGTCGACGGCGCGCCCGTCGCGGGGGCGTTCATGGACTTCGGGCTCTTCGCGTTCCACAACGCCAAAGAGCTGCTCGAGCGCGGCAGCGGACCGTACTTCTACCTGCCGAAGCTCGAGGGCCACAAGGAAGCGCGACTGTGGAACGACATCTTCATCCGGGCGGAGGACCGGCTCGGCCTCCCCAGGGGGTCGATCAAGGCGACGGTCCTGGTGGAGACGTTCCCCGCGGCGTTCGAGATGGAGGAGATCCTCTACGAGCTCCGCGAGCGCTCCGCCGGGTTGAACGCAGGCCGCTGGGATTTCATCTTCAGCGCGATCAAGAAGTTCAACCATCGGTCCGATTTCCTGCTCCCCGATCGCATCCAGGTCACCATGACGGTCCCGTTCATGCGCGCATACACCGAGCTCCTCATCCGGACGTGCCACAAGCGCGGCGCGTTCGCGCTCGGCGGCATGGCGGCGTTCATCCCCACGCGCAAGGATCCACAGGTGAACGAGGTCGCCCTCGGCAAGGTCCGGGACGACAAGACCCGCGAGGCGACCGACGGCTTCGACGGCACGTGGGTCGCCCACCCCGATCTCGTGCCGGTCGCGATGGCCGAGTTCGACAAGGTCCTTGGAGCCCGAAGGAACCAGCTGGAGCGCACCCGCGACGAGGTCCGGGTCACCGACGCGCAGATCCGTGCGGTCGGCGTTCCCGGCGGGACCATCACCGACGCGGGAGTGCGCGCGAACGTGAGCGTGGGGATCCAATACCTCGAGTCCTGGCTGCGCGGCATCGGGGCGGCGGCCATCTACAACCTCATGGAGGACGCCGCGACCGCCGAGATCTCGCGCTCGCAGATCTGGCAATGGGTCCACCACCGGGCGACGACGGTCGAGGGCACCGTCGTCACCAAGGACCTCGTCCAGAAGATCGGGCGTGAAGAGGTCGTCCGGCTCGATGGACCGGGCCGCAGATTCGCGGATGCGCTGACCCTGTTCGAGGACGTTGCGCTCGCCGACACGTTCGTCGAGTTCCTCACCCTCCCCGGGTACGACCGGCTGTCCTGACCGAGCGAACGCGCGGGGTCCTGCTCGCGGCCGCGACCGCGGTCGCGGTCGGCATCACCTACACCGATCAGGCTGCGGTCATCCCGCTCATGCGGGCCGATCTGGGGCTGAGCGATGTCCAGGCGGGGCTCCTACCGACCGCGCTGTTCGTCACGTCGGTCGTGACGATGCTGTTCACCTCGACCCTCGCGGACCGCATCGGGGCAAAGCACATGAACGTCTACGGGGTCGCCATCGCGCTCGCATCCAACCTCGCGTTCGCTATCGCGCCCGCGTACCCGGCGCTGCTCGCGGCGAAGGCGCTCGGTGGGGTCGGCAGCGCGATGGCCTTCGTCGGCGGCGTGCGCTACATCGCCGGCCTCTATCCCGGCGCGCGCTCCCATTTCGGGCAGGGGCTGTACGGCGCCGGCTACCCGCTCGGCAGCGCGCTCGGCCTGCAGCTCATGCCGCCCCTGGCGCTCGCGTTCGGCGGCTGGCGCGGCGCCTTCGTCGCCTCGAGCGCGCTCATCCTCGTGATCTTCATCGCCTACGGGCGCCTGGCCCCGCGCGTACCGGCGGTCCGGCTCCCCGGAGGGATCCGCGATGCGCTTCGGAACGGGAATGCCTGGTGGTGCTTCGTCGAACACTCCGCAGGCTTCGGCCTGCAGCTGG
>JANXXG010000032.1 GCA_025350745.1 Chloroflexota bacterium
AATCCAGCTGAGGTGATCGCGGTCTAGCGAGTCTTCGCGAGACCCAAGTGGAGAGGCGGTGGCAGCGATGCCGCCGCCTCTCCCGTTATCCGGGCCCGGGTGCGTTGGGGTCGATACGCTCAGCACGCCATGGCACAACACGGACCACCCACGCGCCCCGGTGCTCACTCACGATCGGATCGCCGCTCGGCCAAACAGGCCGCGGCGGCCAACGAGACGAAGGAGCGGACCGAGCTGGTGCTTGCCGACAACCGGAAGGCCCGGTTCAACTACGCGATCGACCGGAAGGTCGAGGCCGGCCTGGTCCTCACCGGCACGGAGATCAAGTCGGTCCGCGCGGGCCGCACGAATCTGTCGGACGGCTACGCGAAGGTCGATCGCGGACAGATCTATCTCCGCAACGTGCACATCGCACCGTGGCAGAACGCCGTGGGCTTCGAGGAGCAGGACCCGACCCGGCCGCGGAAGCTGCTCCTGCACAAGGCCGAGATCGGCCTCCTTGCGAGCGAGGCGCAGCAGCAGGGCTACACGATCGTTCCGCTCCGGCTGTACATCAAGAACGGCGTGGCGAAGGTCGAGCTTGGCCTCGCCAAGGGGCGCCGCCGCTACGACAAGCGGCAGGTGATCAAGGAGCGCGAGACCCGACGCGAGATGGACGCTGCCATCAAGCGCCGGGTCGGGCGTGGTCCTGGTCGAGGCGAGAGCTAGCCGGGCTAGTCGCCGAAGGCCGGCGCCGCTTCTGCGGGCGACCGATCGCCGCGCTGTTGCGTGCGGATCGGAACGTCGTTCAGGAAGAATGAGGCGACAAATGCGAGCAGCGATGCTGCTGCTGCTGCGATGAAGACATCATGGAGCGTGGCCGCCAGCCCGGCGCGCACCGCGGTGATGACCGAGTCGAACACCGGCTGGAACGCGGCGGGCACGTTTGCCCGCGCGGCGGCGAGCGAGACCGGGTCGAACAACGTCTGGGTGTTGCCCGAGGTCGGGATGAACGATCCCGCCTGAGGCGGCAGGTTCAGCGCGGCGATCTTCGTCTGGATATTCGTCGGGAGCCGCTGGGACAGGAACGACCCGAGGACGGCGATCCCGATGGTCGCGCCGACGTTACGGAAGAACTGGATCTGGCTCGTGACCACCCCGACGAACCGCGGCTCGACCGCGGACTGCACCGAGTTCAGGTAGAGCGGGAACGTGATGCCCACGCCGAACCCGATGATGACGAGGTTGCGTACGACTTCGAGCTGCTGGGTATCGGTCGTGATCGTGGACATGAGGTAGGTCCCGATCGCCAGAAGCAGCGTGGCGAAGGTACCGAGGTAGCGGTAGCGCTTGATCCGCAGCATGAGCTGCCCGGTGGCGACGCTTCCGAGCACCAGGCCGACCATCATCGGGGTGACCAGGAGGCCCGAGTTCGTCGCCGGGATCCCGAGGACGCCCTGGTACACGAGGGGCACGTAGACGATCGCGCCGAACATCCCCACGGCGACCAGGAATCCGGTGATCACGGAGACCGCGAAGGTGCGGTTCTTGAACAGCTCGAACGGCACGATCGGGTGATCGGTCCGCCGCTCGATGAAGTAGAAGCCCACGAGAATGACCGCGCCGACGGCGAGGAGCCCGAGGACCGCAGGAGAGCCCCAGTCGTGGTCACGGGTGATCGAGAAAGCGACGAGGAGCGGTGCGAGACCCGCGGTGAGCGCGCCCGCGCCGAGGAAGTCGATGTCGCGCCACGTGGCCGTGTGCGTCGTGCGCGGCATGGTCAGGAAGACGAACAGGATCGCGGCGATCCCCACGGGGACGTTCACGTAGAACACCCAGCGCCAGCCGACGTTGTCGGTCAGGTACCCGCCGATGGTCGGACCGACCACCGACGCGATCCCGAAGATACCGCCGAAGAGGCCTTGGATCCGCGCGCGGCGCTCGATCGAGTAGAGGTCCGCGATCGAGGCGAAGACGCTCGAAAAGAGCACCCCACCGAAGAGTCCCTGGATCCCGCGGAACACCACGAGCTGGAACATGTCCTGAGCCTGGCCGCAGAGCGCCGACGCAAGGACGAACCCGACCATCCCGATGAGCAGCAGAGGCTTGCGGCCGAAGAGGTCGCCGAGCTTTCCTGAGATCGGGGTCATGATCGTCGACGTGACGAGATACGCCGTAAGGACCCACGAGTAGTAGTCGAGTCCCTTCAGCTCCGCGACGATACGTGGGAGCGCCGTGCCGACGATCGTCTGATCGAGCGCGGCGAGGAAGAGCGCGAGCATGATCCCGACCGTCACGAGGACGAGTCGGCGGCCGTGCAGTTCACCGGACAATGCGTGTCTCCTTTTTCGCGGGTGGGTCGATGAGGATCTCGTTCAGGTCCGCGAAGGCCGAGCGCAGCCGCGACCGTTGGTCCGCGGTCAGGCCGTCGAGCGCCTTGATCAGCTCGGCGCTCATGAGGTCCCGCACGCGCTCGAGCTCGACGTCTCCCTGATCGGTCAGCGCGACGACGACGGCGCGGCGATCCGTGGGGTCATCCACGCGGCGGACGAGGCCCTCGGCGGACAGCCCCTCGATGACCTCGCTCATCGCGGACGGTGAGTACGTGCACAGGGTCGCGAGCTCGCCGGCCCGGATGGGGCCCTTCCCGCTCAGCATGCCGAGGACCTTGTACCGGCTGATGGAGCCGCCGCCGGCTTCGCGGAGAGCGGTCGACGTCAGCCGCCCGATCCACGGCAGCACGCCGAGGATCTGTCTGGCCAGACGCGCGTCAGCCTGGGATGGGGCTTTTTGCTCGGGAAGTACCGGCAATTCGTTCGCCTTCCGAATAATTTGCTCTCCGAAATGTACGGCCTCCGAACCAACGGTCAAGCCGGCGGTTCCGCGTCATTCGCAACATTCCGGGGCGGTCTCACGCCACGGAGCGACCCGGCGTTCTAGGTTCGTGAGCATGCGCATCGCCGTCACCTTCATCGCCACCGCGCTGATCTGGGGCAGCACGTTCCTCGCGATCCGATTCGGGAACGAAGCGACCCCGCCGGTCTGGGCGGCAACGATCCGGCTCACGCTCGCGTCGGTCCTTCTGTTCGGGATCGCGGCGGTCTTTCGGATGCCGCTTCCCCGCGGACCGGCCCTGCGCGGCGCGGCACTCTGGGGCTTCTTCAATCTCGGTGTCAACCTGACGCTCCTCTACACCGGCGAGCAGACCGTCCCGAGCGGGATCTCGGCGGTGCTGTTCGCGACCGTCCCGCTCTCGACGGCGCTCTTCGCGGCGATCTTCGGCGTCGAGCGGCTCGTGACCCGAAAGCTCATCGCGGCGATGGTCGCGATCGGCGGCGTTGCGGTGATCTTCGCCGGCGAGCTCGGGGTGGCGGTCCCGTTCGCCGGGCTGCTCACGATCTTCGGGGCGGCCTCGGCCGCGGCGCTCGCGAATGTTCTCCTGAAGCAGGCGCCGAAGCAGCAGGTGATCCCGTTGAACGCGATCGGGACCGCGGTCGGCGCGGTCGTGTGCCTCGTGACGAGCCTCGTGATCGGCGAATCACATGCGCTTCCGGGCACCGTGGCGGCGTGGCTGCCGATCATCTACCTCACGATCGCCGGCTCCCTCGGCGCGTTCGTGCTCTTCACCTGGCTGGTGACGCACTGGTCAGTCAGCAACGCAAGCCTGCTCGGGGTCGTCGTGCCCATCATCGCCGTGATCCTGGGCGGCCTCGTGAAAGGGGAGCAGCCCGCTCCGCTCACCTACGTTGGCGCGGCGATCGTGATCAGCGCGATCCTGATCGCGCTCCGCGCGCCGCACGCGGCGGCACCCGCGCTGCGGCCGGCTTCGGCCGTCGAGGCGGACTAGCCAGCGCGCATCCCGGCAGGTGGCCATTGACCGCGCCGATCGCCTGCAGGATCGAGAGCGCGATCGTCGGTCCGACGAACGTGAAGCCCCTCGACCGAAGCTCCTTCGACAGCACCGCGGCATCGGCGAACGTCGC
>JANXXG010000037.1 GCA_025350745.1 Chloroflexota bacterium
CCTCGTCGAACGAGATGTGCACCGCCGCGACATCGGCCGCGAGCCCGCGGGCAAGGCTGAGGGCGTGGAGCGAGGCCTTGTCGATGCGGCTGACCGGAACGATGAGCCGTGGCCGGCGCGTCTTGAGCAAGACGGCGGTGCCGCGTGGGATCAGAAGCTCATCCTCGATCCGGCGATAGTGCTGATGAACGCGCCACATCAGGTAGACCATCACCGGCATGACGGCGAGGACCATCCACGCGCCGAGCTGGAACTTCGTGACGGCGACGACGATCGTCACGACGCCGGTGACCACCGCGCCGATCGCGTTGATGACCGCCGAGAACCGCCACCCGCGGCCGCGCTCGCGCAGCCAGTGGCGAACGAGCCCGGCCTGCGACAGCGTGAAGGCGATGAAGACCCCGATCGTGTACAGCGGGATGAGTCCGTTGACGCTGCCCTGGTAAAGCGCGAGGAGCAGCGCCGAGATGATGGCGAGCACGATGATGCCGAACGAGAACGCCAGACGGTCGCCACGTTGCGAGAACTGCCGTGGCATGAACCGGTCGACCGCGAGGATCGACGCGAGCCGCGGGAAGCCGGAGAAGCTCGTGTTCGCGGCGAGGACGAGGATGATCGCGGTCGCTCCCTGCACGAGGTAGAAGAACACGCCTTCGCCGACGATCGACTGCGTCAGCAGGCCGAGGACGCTCTTCGTCTCCGTCGCGTCCACCTGGATCCCGATGTGCGTCGCGAGGTAGCTGATCCCGAAGAACAGCGTGCCGAACATCGTGCCCATGGCGATGAGCACGATCCCCGCGTTCCGGGGGGCCGGCTGGCGGAACGCGGTGACGCCGTTCGCGACGGCCTCGGTGCCAGACAGACCCACGGACCCTGACGAGAACGCGCGCAGCACCAGGAACGCGCCAAGCGCCTCGGTCGCCGGCACCGCCTCGGGTGGCGCCACCGGCGCCGGGATGTCGCCGGTCAGCACGCGGAAGAAGCCGATCCCGAGGACCACGACGACCGACGCGACGTAGAAGTAGGTCGGGCCGGCGAAGATGATCCCCGCCTCCCGGATACCACGCAGATTACCGACGGTGATCAGCGCGATGAACGCGACGCCGATGATGACCTTCGCCGGCTCCCACTGGGGGAACGCCGTCGTGATCGCGAGCACGCCGCCCGCGACGGAGACGGACACGGTGAGGATGTAGTCGACGAGGAGGGCCGACGCGGCGACGAGCCCCGGTAGGGTGCCGAGGTTCTGGCTCGCGACGACGTAGCTGCCGCCGCCGTTCGGATACGCCTTGATGACCTGCAGATATGAGGTCACGACGATCGCCAGGATCAGGACGATCGCGATCGTGATCGGCATGGTGAGCGCGAGGCCTGCGGCCCCGGCCAGCGCGAGGGCCCGCATGGTCTCCTCGGTCGCGTACGCGGATGACGAGATGTTGTCCGACGCGAAGATCGCGAGGCCGGTCACCTTCGAAACGCGCTCGCCCTCTTCCATGTCGCTGGCGATGCGGCTGCCGAACAGGAGCTCGCGGCCTTTGGACAGGACGCGGCCGAACCCGCTCTCGGGCTCGAAGACGTCCTCGGTCGCCACGACGTAGCCCTTTTTCCGCCGGAACTCACTACGCCGGACGATGCGGACGCGCGCGTCGCCGGGGAGGCGGCCTTTCGAACGCTCGATCTTCTCGAGGCGGTGTTCGGGCCGCGCTGGCTCGTCCGGCGGTCCGCCGCTGGCGTTCTCTGGCAAGAGCGCGAAGTCTAGGCGTTGATGCGGGCGAGCTCCGCGCCGCTTCCGTCCACCAGCACCGCGTGGCGCACGCCCCGGACGAGCGCCTCAGCCACGGAGACCGTCTGCGCCGGAGACGTGAGCACCTGCGTGACGAGCGCGGTGCCAGCGGGCTCGTGGATCTCGCACGCGACCGTGAGCACCGTCCCGCGTCGGGTGATCCCGGTCACCGCGATCCGGTATCCGCCCGTGCGTCGCTCGCCGGCCCGAGCGGTCAGCCGAACGCGGCCGTCGCTCGGCAGCTCGTACTCGAGTAGCGCCTCGCCCGGCGTCGCGGCCGGTTCGACCCGGAACGGGAGGACGCTCACCGACCGGCGGCCAGCCGCTCGGCCAGGAACGCCGGGAGGCCGCGGTCCCGGATCCGCCGCTGGGTCAGGGCGATGTCGTACGCGACCCGTTCGAACGTGACCAGCCCGCTTGCGGTGTCCAGAAGCGCGTACGCGGCGCGAGGATCGCCGTCGCGCGGCTGGCCGACGCTGCCGGGATTGATCATCGCCCGGCCGTCACCGGTCACGAAGCGCGCAGGAACGTGGGTGTGTCCAACGCAACACCGCGGCGCCGCTGTCGCCGCCATCGACTCGACGGCGGTGCGCGCATCGAAGACATACTCCCAGAGCGGATCGCGCGGGCTCCCGTGACAGATCAGGTAGCCATCGGCCGGTTCCAGCGTCAAGGGAAGCGCTCCGAGGAGGTCGCGCTGTTCCGCGCTCAGCCACGACCGGTGGCACTCCGCGGCGGCCCGAGCGACCGGATTGAACAGCTCGAGGCCGAGACCGGTCGCGACGGCCCGGTCGTGGTTGCCGGCCACGATGCGCGCACCGCGTTCGCGGAGGAGCGCGAGGGTGTCGACCGGGTCCGGCCCGTACCCGACCGTATCGCCCATAACCCAGATCGCGTCGACCGGAGGGAGCGCGCGCAGCACCGACTCGAGGGCCACGAGGTTCGCGTGCACGTCGGAGAGCAGGGCGACCGTCACGCGGCGGCGGCCTTCGCCTCGGCGATGGTGAACACCCGCGCCGCGAGAGCCCTGCCGACGACCGCCGACGCGGCACCGGCCCGCGCGAGCGCGGTCACGTCGGCAAGATCACGGACGCCGCCCCCGGTGTGCAGCGCGATCGCGGCGCCCTGGCCGCCGAGCGCGTCGCGGATGCGCGCGAGGAGCGAGAGCGCCGGACCGCCGGCCGACCCTTCGCCCGACAGATCGATGACGTACAGCGAGCGGATGCCGGCATCGGCCGCGACGACCGCGGCCGCGACGCTGTCCCGGCCGGCCGCGCGCTTCGCCAGATCCGCGCCGCCGCCACGCGGAGCCAGGACACCGTCGCGCGATTCGATCTCGACGATCGCGCGGTCCGCGAGCGTCGCGATCGAGCGAAGCAGGTGCGGATCGGCGAACACAGCGGACGAGAAGAGGACGCCCGCGAAGCCGGCGTCGAGGGCACCCGTGGCCCGCTCGAGGCTGGCGAGCCCGCCGGCGAGGCGGCAGGGCACCCCGCTCTCGCGCGCGATCGCAGCGAGAAGCGCGAAGTTGCTGTAGTCGCCACGCTCGGCTCCATCGAGATCGACCAGATGCAGCTCATCCGCACCCTGCGCCACGAACGACGCTGCCAGGTCGCGAGGCGCGGTGGCGGCAGCCGTGCCGGAGCGGAACGCGACGCTGCCGCCACGAACGTCGACCGACGGGACGATCACCACGGCCGGCGGCGCGCCTCGGCGGAAGTACGCGGGAAACGCTCCGGCGACGGACGCGTCTTGCGCATGACCACGAGGTTGCGCCCCGGCAGGACGTCACCGACGCCGAGCTGGAGCGTCGACACGATGGCCGCGAGCTCGCCGCCGACGGAAGCGAGGGCCTTCCGGGCGGCGGGAAGCTCGGCGTCGACCTTCCCCTTCCAGACGATGGCGTCTCCGCCGAGCCGAAGGAATGGGAGCAGGTACTCGGCGCACGCCGCGAGCGTGCCGACGGCACGCGCGGTCCCGACGTCGTAGCTCGCGCGTCGGTCGGATGCGCGCGCGAGCGTCTCGGCGCGCTCGTTCCGGACCTCCACATCGCGGAGCCCGAGCAGCGAGCTGGTCTCCTCAAGGAACCGCGACTTCTTGCCGACCGACTCGACGCACGTGAGCTTCAGGTCGGGCATCGCGATGCGCAGTGCGAGGCCGGGAAAACCGGCGCCGCTGCCGACGTCGATGACCCGTTCCCTCCCGGTCCAGGCCCGCACGGCGATGGCCGTGAACGAGTCGAGGAAGTGCTTCATGGCGACGTCGGCGAGCTCCGTGATGGCGGTCAGGTTGACGGTGGCGTTCCGCTCGATGAGCTCCGCGGCATACCGCTCGCACACGCCGATCTGGGCCCGGGACAGCTGCACCCCGAGATCCGCGGCCCGGATGGCCAGCGACGCGAACTCGCTACCGGACACTGCGGGCACGCCAGCCATCGTAGGCGGGGCGACGGCTGGGCCGTCACCGGTCCGTTACGTCACTTGGCAGCCCGTATGCATTCGAGCGGGGTGATGAACGAATGGCTGGACGGGGTCTTTGGGACGGTCCGCTGCGCCAACTGCGGCGCGACGTACGGCCGGGACTCGATCGCCCTCGTCGGGAATCGCGACGAATACTGGTTCGTCCGTTGCAGCTGCGAGTCGTGCGGCACCCAAGGCCTCGGCGTGGTCATCGTGAAGGGCGTCGCCGAAGGTCCGCCCCCAGATCGGTCGGAGCGGGCGGAACGGGTCGGCGCCCCGGTCCGGGCGGATGACCTGCGCATGCGGGTCGACGATGTGCTCGAAGCACACGAGCTGCTGCGTGACTACGCCGGCGACGCGCACGGCCTCTTCGAAAAGGTGTCCGGCCGCTAGGTGCGACAATGGTGGTCCAGTGACCACCGCCGTGAAGGGCCCCACCGATGACATCGCGGAGGTGCTCCTTGACGCTGCCACGATCCAGCGCCGCGTCCGCGAGCTCGGAGCCCAGATCGCCGCGGACTACGTCGGGCGCGACCTGGTCCTCGTCAGCATCCTCAAAGGCGCGCTCCCGTTCCTCGCCGACCTCATGCGCGAAGTGCCGATCTACTGCTCGCTCGACTTCCTTGAGGTGTCGTCCTATGGGGCCGGCACCAGCTCGAGCGGCGTCGTACGGATCCTCAAGGACCTCGCCAAGCCGATCGAGGGACGCAACGTCCTCGTGGTCGAGGACATCCTCGACACCGGTCACACCCTGAGCTACGTGATCGAGCATCTGCGCGGCCAACACCCCGAGTCGCTCGGCCTGTGCGCGCTTTTGGACAAGCCCGCTCGCCGGGTCGTGCCGATCACCGTCGACTACAAGGGCTTCGAGATCGAGGACAAGTTCGTCGTCGGCTATGGACTCGACTTCGCCGAGCGGTACCGCAACCTCCCGTTCATCGGCGTGCTCAAGCCCGAGGTGTACACGGCGCTCGCATGAGGCTGGCGCTGGCCGTCCTGTTCCTCATCGGCACCCTCGCCGGGGCCCGGCCGGCCGCGGCCGCGAGCCTTCCGGCGCTCCCGAGCACGGTCCGCGTGAACATCGCCGGGCTTGGGACGTCGTATGCCGTGATCGCATCCACCGGCACGCTGTCCGCGATCGGTCCCGACGGAGCACTGCTCTATCGCGGCGGCGGCAAGGCGCTCGCCCGCACGAACGTCCGATCGGTGCCGAATACCGGGATCGAATTGCCGGAGCGGAACACCGTCGGTCCGCTCACGCCGGACGAGCGCGCGGACCGGGCGAGCATCCGGCGCGAGGCCCGCTCCGCGGTGGCCGAGGGCGGCCCGCGCTCGATCCTGACCGTCCCGTTCCAGTTCTCTCTGCTCCAGAGCCCCGACGACGCCACCGGCAGGATCGTCCTTCAGGCGGCAACGATCGCAGGGATCAAGTTCTCGACGAACGACGGGCTCCTCACGATGAACGGTCGGGCGTATCGCGGCACGTTCGAGCTCGCACCCGACGACGAGGGCGACATGATCGTCGTCAACGAGGTCTCGACCCACGACTACCTGGCCTCGGTCGTCGGCTCCGAAGAGCCATCGAGCTGGGAGAACGAGGCGCTCGCGGCGCAGGCGATCGCCGCGCGCACGTATCTCTACACGCACCTTGGCCGCCACCAGCATTACGACATCGAAGGCGACACGCGCGACCAGGAGTACGACGGCACGATGAACGAGGACGCGCGCACGCTGCGGGCCGTCGAACGTACGGCCGGGCAGATCGCGACCTACCGCGGCGCGCCGATCGAAGCGCTCTACTCGGCGAGCGCGGGCGGCATCACCGAGGATTCCGAGAACGTCTTCGCGAACGCGCTCCCATACCTCCGCAGCGTCCCGTCACCGGCGGACGAGGTCGCTCGCGACAGCTCGTGGGGCGCGTCGAGCTGGCAGTGGACCAAGGAGCTCTCGGCCACCCAGCTCCGTGGCCAGCTCGAACGCCGCGGGATCGTGGTCGGGACGCCAACGGCGATCCAGGTCACGAAGGTCTCGCCGAGCGGCCGCGTGATCGCCGCCCGCATCGTCGGGACGGCCTCCAACGCGGACATCGGCAAGGACCGGTCGCGCTTCTACTTCGGGCTCCTGAGCACGCTCTTCACCGTCACCGCGACACCCTCCGGAGCCAACGAGCGGGTCGACGCGAAGGATGCCGCGCGCATCACGGCGCTCGCCACGCTCGGCGCGTATGTCGCCCAAACCTCGTTCGAGATGCTTCGCGATGCGAACGGCAACGAGCTGGGCCTTCGCGCGACCGCCTACGGGTATGAGCTGCCGGCGCGGTTCGTGTTCACTGGCAAGGGCTTCGGGCACGGCGTCGGGATGTCGCAGTGGGGCGCCCAGGGCATGGCCCTCAAAGGGGCCTCGTACACGGAGATCCTGGCGCACTACTACGTGGGAACGGCGGTCTCGAACCTCGGCGGGCAATGAAGCGGGCGCGGGCTCCTACGTGACCATCGCGGTCGCGGCACGGATCGGCAGCTTCACCTGGAGCACGACGGTCCCATCTGCGCGGGCCTCGTGCGTCGACTCACCCTTGAGCAGATCGAGCCGCTCGCTCCGCCGGAGCCCGGAGTGGAGCTCACCGTCGGAGGGGAGATCCTTGCCGTCGCTCTGCAGCACGATCTCGAGCGTCTCGTCCTTCCAGTCCATCCCGAGGACCACGTCCTTCGCATCACCCTTCTCGATGCGCTCGACGAGCGAATCCTGGATGAGCCGGAAGATCGCGACCTCATCGTCCGACGGGAGACGCCGGTCGCGGCCGGTGCTCGAGAAGTCGATGCGGATGCCGTGCTTGTCCATGAGTGTCTGGATGTAGCGGCGCAGCGTCGGCACGAGGCCGAGATCGTCGAGGATCATCGGCCGCAGCTCGAAGATGAAGCCACGCAGCTCCTGGAGCGTCTTGTTCACCATCAGCCGCAGGGCCGCGAGCTCTTTGCGGGAACGATCCTGATCGACGCTGTAGAGGCGCTCGCTGATCTCCGACTGGAGAACGACATTGGCCATCGCCTGGGCCGGACCGTCGTGGACCTGTCGCGCGATGCGCCGGCGCTCCTCTTCCTGGGTGTCGACGACGGCCTGGAGCAGGCGGTTCTCATCGATGACCGGGGAGGCGCCTGCCGGGACCGGTGGCGCGGTAAAGTCGGCGAGCTGGTCGCGCGCGCGCGCGATGAGCGTCTGCACCCGATCGAGGAGCTTCCGTTTCGCCTGAAGCGCGCCCTGCTGGCCCTCCATGATGAGCCGGCGACCCTGAGCGGCCGCGAACTCGTCGCCGGCGCCCATCATCTCGTCACGCTGGAAGTTCGCCTGGTTGCCCTTGATGTCGTCGAGCTTCGCCTTCGCGGTGTCCTCGCGCGTCTTGAGACGGTTGACCTCCGTCTGGGTCGACTCGATGAGGAGGTCGAGCTCGCGCATCTCGGCGGTGATCTTCGCCTGCTCCGAGGTGAAGCTCGCGACGATCCCGATGGGCGCTTCGCCAGGCATTACGTGCTCACCTAATTCCCCAGCTCCGGGCCCTTGATCCAGCCCTGACGGATGGCGTAGACGACCGCCTGGGTGCGGTCATTGACCGACAGCTTCCGGAGGATGCTCGACATGTGGTTCTTCACGGTCTGCTCGGAGATCGCAAGCGTGTACGCGACCTCCTTATTCGTCATCCCCTGCGCGATGTTGTCGAGGATCTGCACCTCGCGCGGGGACAGCGGAGCGAACACCTTCGATGATCCGGGTCCGTACACCGAGAGCTCGCGGAATTCGGCGAGCACCTTCGACGCGACGGCCGGCTTCGCGAAGATCTTCTCGTTGATGATGAACTGACCGGCGCGGACCTTGCGGATGGAGTCCACCAGCTCCTTGGGGTCGCAGTCCTTGTTGAGGTAGGCCGCCGCGCCGGCACGGATCGCATCGAAGAGGCTCTGCTCCTCTTCGAGCGCGGTCAGGATCACGACGGCAACGTGCGGCAGCTCCCGTCGGACGCGCTGGGTCGCCTTGATCCCCGTGAGCCGGGGCAGATCGACCTCGATGATCAGCACGTCG
>JANXXG010000047.1 GCA_025350745.1 Chloroflexota bacterium
CTTCCGATCTGCCGAAGGCGTCCTTGGCCCATTCCGCGGTGGTCTTGGTGGTTTCCCCACGCGCTTTCAGTCGGGCGAAGAGCGGGGTCTCCTGGAGCCTGATCCGGATGTAGATCGCGAACGCGAGGAGGACCGCAGAGATGAGGAACGGATACCGCCAACCGGCCAGCGGGAAGTAGTCGGCCGTTCCCCGGAAGGCGACGTCGCCCATATTGGTGCGGAACAGGAGGATGATCGAAAGCGCGATGAAGAATCCCAGCGTGGCGGTCGTTTGGATCCAAGCGGTGTAGTAGCCACGCCGGTTGTCGGGCGAGTGCTCCGCGACGTAGATCGCGGCGCCGCCGTACTCGCCGCCGAGCGCCAGACCTTGCGCCAGTCGCAACGTGACCAGGATGATCGGGGCGATGATGCCAATGGCTGCGAACGTCGGTAGGAGGCCCACGCCCACGGTCGCGAGGCCCATGATCGTGATCGTCATCATGAACGCGTACTTGCGCCCGATGACGTCGCCGATGCGACCGAACACCACCGCACCGAACGGACGAACCAGGAACCCCAACGCGTACGTCGCGAACGCGGACAAGAGCGACGCCGTCGGGTTGTCGTTCGGGAAGAAGACCGGTGCGAAGAACGGTGCGAGGGTCGCGTACAGGTAGAAGTCGTACCACTCGATGATCGTGCCCGCAGACGAGGCGCCGATGACGAACGGGAGCCCGTACGTCGTGCGCCAGCCGCCGGCCCGAACTGGTGCCGCTGTAGCCAACTGTTCCCTCCCTAGATATCGACTAGACATCGAGCTATCGAGCTATCGCGCGAGACCGTCCCAGTGCCCGCTCTTGGCAACCACCTCCGTGGGGCGCGTCCGCGACCCGGATTGCGGCTATTTAGGGCTTCCTTGGGCGGGACGTCAAGGAGCAGACGAACGAGCGCCTTGGGCTCCCGGAGGGGCCGCCCGGATCAGTCGTCCTTGCCGGTGGATCCGCGGATGGCCTCGACCACCGTCGAATCGGCCAGGGTGGTCGTATCGCCGAGCGGCTGGCCGTTGGCGATGTCGCGAAGCAGCCGCCGCATGATCTTTCCGGAGCGGGTCTTCGGCAGCTCCGGCGTGAACATGATGGTCTTCGGTCGCGCGATGGAGCCGATCTTCGCGACGACGTGCTCGCGCAGCTCCTTGGACAAGGCGTCGCTGCTCTCGTTGCCGCCGCGCAGGGTGACGAACGCGAAGATCGCCTGCGTGGTCACCGGGTCGTCGCGGCCGATGACCGCAGCCTCGGCGACCTTCGGGTGCGAGACGAGCGCCGACTCGATCTCGGTGGTCGAGATGCGATGGCCGGAGATCTTCATGACGTCGTCGACGCGGCCCATGAGCCAGAAATAGCCGTCGAGGTCGCGCTTCGCTCCATCCCCGGCGAAGTACTTACCGGGGTACCGGCTCCAATACGTCTCGCGATAACGCTTGTCGTCCTTGTAGATGCCCCGGAGCATCGCCGGCCAGGGTCGGCTGAGAACCAGGTAGCCGGCCTGACCCAGCGGCACGGTCCTGCCCTCTTCGTCGACGACCTCGGCCTGCACCCCGGGGAACGGGAACGTCGCGCTGCCGGGTTTCGTCGTCGTGATGCCGGGCAGTGGCGTGATGAGGATCATCCCCGTTTCGGTCATCCACCAAGTGTCCACGATGGGACAGCGTTCGCCGCCGATGTTCTGGTGGTACCAGAGCCACGCCTCCGGATTGATCGGCTCGCCCACCGACCCCAGGAGACGAAGTGAGGTCATGTCGTGCTTGGCCATGTACTCGGCGCCCCACTTCATGAACGTGCGGATCGCGGTGGGCGCGCAGTACAGGATGCTCACCTTGTACTTCGCGATGATCGACCACCAGCGGTCCTTGTCAGGGAAGTCGGGCGTGCCTTCGTACATCACCCCGGTGACGCCGTTCGAGAGCGGTCCGAACACGATGTAGCTGTGCCCGGTGACCCAGCCGATGTCGGCGGCGCACCAGTACACATCGCTGTCCTTGACGTCGAAGACCATCTTCGTGGTCGCCGTGACGCCGGTGAGGTACCCGGCCGTGGTGTGGACGATCCCTTTCGGCTTCGCGGTCGTGCCGGACGTGTAGAGCAGGTACAGCATGTGTTCCGCGTCCAGGGCCTCCGCGGGACAATCGGCCTTCTGCCGCGCGACGATGTCGTGCCACCACACGTCGCGGCCCTCGGTCCAGGCCACCTGCTGCTTCGTTCGCTGGACGACCAGGACCTTCTCGACGGTCGCGGTCTGGGCGATGGCATCGTCGGCGTTCTTCTTGAGCGCGACGACAGTCCCCTTGCGATACCCGCCGTCCGCGGTGATCACGACCTTGGCCTCCGAGTCGCTGATCCGTCCCGCCAGCGCCTCGGCCGAGAAGCCGCCGAAGACGACCGTGAACGGCGCGCCGATCCGGGCGCAGGCGAGCATCGCGACCGGAAGCTCGGGGATCATCGGCATGTAGATGGCGACGCGGTCGCCCTTCCTGACCCCGAGCTCTTTGAGCGCGTTTGCGCATCGCTGCGTCTCATCGAGAAGGTCCTGATAGGTGAGGGTCCGGGTGTCACCGGGCTCACCCTCCCAGTGGTAGGCGACCTTCGAGCCCTTGCCGGCCTTCACGTGCCGGTCAAGACAGTTCTCCGAGACGTTGAGCTGGCCATCGGAGAACCATTTGGCGTAGGGCGCATCCCATTCCAGGACCTTGGTGAAAGGCTTCCGCCAGGCGAGGGACCGGGCGTGCTCCGCCCAGAAGCCTTCGAAATCCTTATCCGCACGCTCGTAGACCGTCGGGTCGGCGGCGTTCGCCTGGGCCGAGAAGGCGGCGGCCGGCTGAAAGGTTCGGTTCTCGGTCCCGAGGGTGTCGAGGGCAGAGCTTTGGGTTGGGTCAGTCGACATCTGTGGTCATCCTCCCGGCGTCGCTCCCGGAGATTACCGGCTCAGAGGCTCGAGGGCCGTCCTTCACGCCAGGCCTGCAGGTGCGCGCCATAGTGGTTCGGGATCGTCAGAAGCCAGCCAAAGCAGTTCTGCGGCCCGTAGAACGGGTGGGGCGCGGTCCGCTCGACATCGGGCGCGGCGGGGAATTCGGCCCGGAGGCGCTCCGCCGCCAGGGCAGCCTTCTCGGCGAGCGAGCGCAGGCCATCGCGAGTGGCCTCTCCGCCGGTGGGCCGAGGCTGCCCGGTCGCGACAGCGTCCTCGCCCCGGGCAAGCCGGAGCGCGATACGGGCGACCCCGCGGTCGACGATCAGGAGATGGGCCGCGACCTGACCGAGACCCCAGTCATCGGGCGACCCTGCCGACAGCTGGGTGTCGGTCGCCTCTTCGACCAAATGGAGGAGGTCGCGACGTCCGCCGGCAGCGGAGGCGGTCACCAGGCGGATGGTCTCGCGGATCCACTCCGGCCGGTCGGGCGGGTTATCCACTACGGTGAGCGGCATCTGCGCGACATAGTGCCTCGTACGTGTGCACAATGCAGCGGAAATAGGCCCGATCGGGCTCATATGGAGGAACGGCAGGGTGGCCTCGATGACAAAGTCGCAGACCTTGGCAACGCTCGCGGAGAAGACCGGTCTCTCGAAGAAGCAGACAGGCGAATTCTTGGACGAGCTCAACAACCTCGCGTATCGCGAGGCCAAGAACGGGTTCACGATCCCCGGCCTGGGCAAGCTCGTGATCGTCGACCGCAAGGCGCGGATCGGTCGCAATCCCGCGACCGGTGCCGAGATCAAGATCCCGGCAAAGCGCGTCCTCAAGTTCCGCATCGCCAAGGCCGCGAAGGACGCGACCATGGCGAAGCCCAAGGGAAAGTAGACCGACTCCAGGGAAGCAGGATCCCAGCACTTATCTGACGCGGGCGAGGTCCGACACCGCATGAGCCGGCCACATCTGGCGGAGCTCTCGGTGAAGGACCTCGCTCTCGTTTCAGAGCTGCGCCTGGAGCTTGCGCCCGGACTCACGGTGCTCACCGGCGAGACCGGGGCCGGGAAATCGATGCTGGTCGACGCGCTCCTCGCAGCGACCGGCGGTCGCGTCGCCGCCGGCATGGTGCGCGACGGAGCGGAACGCGCGAAGGTCGAGGCCACATTCGCCGGCGTGGGTGACGATGAGCTCCACCAGGACGAGTTGATCCTGGTTCGCGAGATCCAGCCGGGCCGCGCGCCCGCGCGGATGAATGGCGAGACGGTCCCGCTCGCGAAGCTCGCGGAGCGCGGCGCCGAGCTCGTCGCGATCCATGGTCAGGGCGAGCAGCTGCGCCTCGTGCGGCCGGCGGTCCAGCGCGATCTTCTCGACGCGTTCGGCGCGCACGACCGGCAGCGCGATGCAGTGGCGGCCGCGCACCGGGCACTGCTGAACATCCTCGCGGAGCGAGGAGCGCTGGGCGGCGATCCCCGCGAGCGCGCCCGGAGGCTCGCGCTCCTCGAACACGAGGTGAACGAGATCGACGCGGCCGCGATCGGCGCCGGCGAGGAAGCCGAGCTCAGTGGCGCGCTCGCGGTGGCCCGATCGGCCGAGCGTTTGCGCGCGACTGCTGCGTCGGTCTACGAGCTGCTGGTGGGCGAGCGTTCGGCCGCGCGTGACCGGCTGGCAGTCGCGGCACGGGACCTTGCCGCCGCAGCCGAGCTCGATCCCCGTCTGTCCGAGCACTCGGCACGTTTGACCGCATCCGTCGATGAGGTCACGGACCTCGGCGCGGAGCTGCGTCGCTACGCCGACGCGATCGACGTCGATCCGCGCGAGCTCGCGCGACTGGAGGCGCGGACGGACGCCCTGGCCGACCTCCGGCGCAAGTACGGCCCGGCGCTCGCGGACGTGATCTCGTACGTCGAGCGAGCGCGCCGCGAGCTCTCCGATGTCTCGTCACAGGAGGAGCGTCTCGCCCGCCTCGACGAGGAGGAGCGCCTCGCGCGCGACACGTTGACCGTTGCATGCGCGGCGCTGCACGCCGCCCGCGAGAAGGCTGCTCGGAAGCTCGCGAAGCAGGTCGAGGCCGAGCTCGCGGAGCTTGGCCTCGCGCGCTGCCGATTCGCGGTCGCGCTCGAGTCGATCGATCCGGACGCGGGCGGCGCCGATCGGGTGCTCTTTCGCATCGCGCCGAATCCCGGCGAGCCATTCGGACCACTTGAGGACATCGCGTCGGGCGGCGAGCTGTCCCGGATCATGCTCGCGATCGAGGTGGTGCTCGCCGCGCAGGACGAGACGCCGGTGCTCGTCTTTGACGAGGTCGACGCGGGTGTCGGTGGCCGGCTCGGCGAGGTCGTGGGGCGAGCGCTGTGGTCCCTCTCGCGCGACCATCAGGTCCTTTGTGTGAGCCACCTGGCGCAGGTCGCGGCGTATGCCGACGCGCATGTGAACGTCCGCAAGGAAGTTCGCGGCGGGCGTACCCACGTCGTCGCGGAACGACTCGGAGCGAAGGAGAGCGTCATCGAGCTGGCCGAGATGCTCGGCGCGGGCGGGTCGTCGAAGTCGCTCGCCGCGGTCGCCCGTGAGCTGCAGGCCGGCGCGGCGGAGTGGAAGCGCGCGGCCAAGCGCGGGTGAGCCGGCTGGACTGGCTGGACCGGGACGGGCGCCGGCTCCTCGCAGCCCGGGCCCTCCGCACCTTCGCGTACGGCTATCTCTCCGTCGTCCTCGGCGTCTACCTCGACCGGCTTGGGCTCGACGCGACGCACATCGGCATCGTGCTCGCCGCGGCGATCGGCGGGTCCGCTGCAATGACCATCGCCTGGTCGCTCGTCGCCGACCGCTACGGCCGGCGACGGACGGTGGCGACGATGGCGGTCCTCATGACCGCCGGCGGGCTGCTCTTCGCGCTGACCGACAGCTTCGCGGTGCTCCTCATTGCCGCGTTCACCGGCACGATCAGCGCGACGAGCTCCGAGATCGGCGTCTTCCAGACGGTGGATCAGGCGATGCTGCCGCAGACCGCACCCGATGACCGGAGAACGTGGCTGTTCTCGATCTACAACACGGTGGCGAGCTTCGCGAGCGCGCTCGGGGCGCTGTTCTCCGCATCGGTCGGTGTGTTCGCCGGCTTCGGCCTGGCGAACGCCGACGCGTATCGGCCGCTGTTCCTGCTGTATGCCGTGATCGGTGCGGCGAACCTCGCGATCTTCCTCGGGCTGTCCGATCGGATCGAGGTGGCCCGCGTCGAAGGCGATCGGCGATTCATCGGCATCCACCGCTCGGCCGGCACCGTGGCCAGGCTCTCCGCGCTCTTTGGGCTCGACGCGTTCGCCGGTGCCCTGGTGGTCCAGTCCCTCGTCGCGTACTGGTTCTATGTGCGCTGGGGTCTCGCCCCGGAGCAGCTGGCGGTGATCTTCTTCGCTGTGAACATGCTTTCCGGGCTCTCGCTCCTGGCAGCAGGCTGGCTCGCCGCGCGCATCGGGCTGCTGAACACGATGGTGTTCACGCACCTTCCCTCGAACGTGCTGCTGATCCTCGTTCCGTTCGCCCCCACCGCGGAGCTCGCCGTCGCGATCTTCCTGCTTCGGATGAGCATCTCGCAGATGGATGTACCGACCCGGCAGTCGTACACGATGGCGGTCGTCGATCCGGACGAGCGCACCGCGACCGCCGGCATCACGAACGTCGCCCGATCCGCGGCGAGCACGATCTCGCCCCTCATCACCGGCCTGGCCTTCGCCTCAGGCGCGCTCGCGTTGCCGTTCGTCGTCGCCGGGGGCCTAAAGGTCGCGTACGACGGCCTTGTCTACCTGACGTTCCGGAACGTGCGGCCGGCGGAGGAGATCGCGCGCCGGCAGTCCCGGCATTAGCGCCAGAGCTCTGTGAGCAGCGCGGCGACCCGGTCCGGCGCCTCGATGTTCGGCAGGCCTCCAGGCCAGGAGCGCGTCGAAATTGCGGAGAGCAGCCTCGATCCGCTGCCCGTGACCCTCGCGCACGAGCCGCATCCAGAGCTCGTCATCAGGCGCCGTCGGCGCGAGCGGCTTCAGCGCCGTCGCGAACAGCGCACCGGCGCACCGATCCACAGCAGGCCCAGCGATGTCTTCGCGCTCGCGACCGGTCCGTCGCCCGGCAGGACCGCGACCGGCTCCGGCTTCGCGTCGTTGATCCCAGACTCCGTCACGCCAGCCGGTAGCTCGAAGGCGGGACCGTGGAGTGCTCCGCGATCCGCGGCTCGTACAGCGCGATCGGGTCCCAATGCTCCACAAGGAGATCCAGCGGACCCCGATCCATCGTCGGTCCTTCGCCCGCTCGCAGCCGGCGCACGATCGCGACATCGCGGTCGTTGTCGATGCTGGTGAGCAGCGGCACGCCCGCGGCGTTCCCGTCGGATGAGCGCGCCACGATGCGCGCGACCGCGCCGAAGGTATCGGGCTCGTGCAGGCGGAGCTCTTGAAGCACGATCAGGTCGTCATCGTTCATCAGACGAAGCGCGGCAGATGACGACGCCCG
>JANXXG010000121.1 GCA_025350745.1 Chloroflexota bacterium
GAACAGCGGCGTCTCGCGGTGGGCGATCCCCTTCGCTGCGAGCTCCGCTCGGAGCGCATCGCGGTCGGCGGCATCGACGACGAGATACTCGTGCGTGAGGTCGCGCTTGACGTGCTCGGGCGAGCCTTCCGCGACGATCGAGCCCTTGTCGAGGATGCAGATGCGATCGGCGTCCTCGGCTTCGTCCAGGTAGTGCGTGGTCAGGAACACCGTGGCCTTCGTCTCGGAACGGACCTCGCGCAGATAGTCCCAGAGCGCGCGGCGGCTCGCGGCGTCGAGGCCGGACGTCGGCTCGTCGAGGAAGAGGACGCGGGGCCGGTGCATGAGGCTCCGAACGATCTCGAGCTTCCGCTTCATCCCGCCGGAGAAGGTCTTCACCGCGTTGAACATCTCCTTCTCGATGCCGAGGATCGCGGCGAGCTCCCGCACCCGATCCCGGTAGTCGAGCGGCATGAGGCTGAAGAACGGCCGGTACGGGAACAGGCCATACAGGATGGCGTGAAGCCGGACGTTCTCTTCAGCGGTGAGATTGAGGTCGAGGCTCGGCTTCTGGAAGATGATCCCGACCGCGTGGCGCACGCCGCTCGAGTCGCGCACGAGATCGTGCCCGCCGATGACCGCCGTGCCACTCGTCGGCGCGAGGGTCGTTGTGAGGATCGAAATGGTCGTTGTCTTGCCCGCTCCGTTCGGTCCGAGCAGGGCGAACAGCTCTCCCTCGCGCACGCTGAAGCTGATGTTGTCGACAGCGTTGAGATCCGCCCCCTTGTAGCGCTTGACGAGATCGGCGACGACGATGGTGTCCGTCGCGGCGACGGCCCGGGTGGTACCGATCACGACGGACGGTTGCTCGCGATGACCTTCTTGTCGGCGAGCGACCGCGCGAGCTCATCGGCGGTGATGCCAAGCTCCGTCGCGAGGACGGCAAGCGCGTACACGACGTCGGTGAACTCCGAAACGGCCCTCTCCTTTGGCTCCGTCACCGCGGCGAGGGCCAGCTCGAGAGCCTCCTCCCCCACCTTTTGCGCGACCGCACCCGTACCCTTGCGAAAAAGCTCCGCGCTATAGGACCCGGCCGGAAGGTCGCGCTTCCGCTCCTGCAGCAGCGCCGCGAGCAGCGACAGGGTGCGCGCGAGCGGCTCGGCCTGATCGTCGCCCCAACACGTGGCCTCACCGGTGTGGCACACCGCACCCTTCGGGTGGGCCTTGACCAGTACCGCGTCACCGTCGCAGTCAACGGCCATCGACACGGCGTGGAGCACGTTGCCGCTCGTCTCGCCCTTCTTCCACAGCACGTCACGCGACCGGCTGTGGAAGTGAACGTCGCCGGTGGCTTCAGTGGCCTCGACCGCCTCGCGGTCCATCCAGGCGAGCATGAGGACCGTGCCCGTTGCCGCATCCTGCACGATCGCCGGGACGAGGCCGCGGTGATCGAATCGCAGCGCGTCCTTGTTGATCACGCCAGCACGCGTTCGCGTGGCCGCACCGCCACCCCGGACGCCGCCAGCGCCTCTTTCACATCGCCGACGCTGAGCTCGCCGTAGTGAAAGATCGACGCGGCGAGACCGGCGTCCGCGTTCGTCTCGCGGAACAGTCGAACGAAGTCGGCGGCCGACGCAGCGCCACCGGAGGCGATGACCGGCACGCTGACCGCGGCTGCGACCGCCGACGTCAGCTCGAGGTCGAAGCCGAGCTTCGTCCCGTCGCGATCGATGCTGTTGACAAGAAGCTCACCGGCGCCGAGCCCGACGGCCTCGATGGCCCAGGCAACGACGTCGCGTCCGGTCGGCACGCGTCCGCCGTCGATGACCACCTCGAAGCCCGTCGCCGACCGGGTCGCGTCGATCGACAGCACGCAGGCCTGCGACCCATAGCGGCCGGCGACCTGGGCGATGAGCGACGGGTCCCGCACGGCGGCGCTGTTCACGGCGACCTTGTCGGCGCCGGCCCGCAGGAGCTCGCCCGCGAGGTCAGCGGTGCTGATCCCGCCGCCCACGGTGAATGGAATGAAGAGCTGTTCGGCGACGCGCGCGGCGAACTCCACCACGGTGCGACGTTGCTCGAACGACGCGTTGATGTCGAGGAACACGAGCTCGTCGGCGCCATCGTCGTTGTACCGGCGGGCGAGCTCGATGGCATCGCCGACGTCCTTTGTGTCGAGGAACCGGACGCTCTTCACGACCTTGCCGTCGCGCACGTCGAGGCACGGAATGATCCGCTTGGCGAGCATCAGGCGGGCTTCGTGGCCGCGATGGCCTCTTGCAGCGTGAATCGACCCATGTACAGGGCTCGGCCGACGATGACTCCGCGGAGGCCCCGGTGCCTGAGCTTCGCGATCGCGGCGATGTCCCCGAGCGCACCGACACCGCCCGAATAGATGACGTCGCCGCCGAACGCGCGGGCGACGTCCTCGGTCGACGCGAGGTCAACGCCCTGCAGCGTTCCGTCAAGCGACACGTTCGTGTAGATGAGCGTGGGCACGCCCTGGATCGCGAGGGCCCGCGCGAGGTCGCTTGCCATGACCTCCGAGGTCTCGGTCCAGCCCGCGGTCGCGACCTTGCCGTTGCGTGCGTCGACCGCCACGGCCAGGCCATCGGCGTGACGGTCAACGAGACGGTCGATGAGCTCTTTGTCACGGAGGGCCGCGGTACCGACGACGATCCGCGAAACACCGGCCTCGGCGAACGCCTCAGCGGTGTCGAAATCGCGGATCCCGCCGCCGGCCTGGAGCTTCACGGTGAACCGGTTCGCGATCGCGCGGATGTGCTCGAGGTTCGCGGGCGTTCCGGTCCGCGCCCCATCCAGGTCGACGACGTGCAGCCACTCGGCGCCATCGGCTACAAGCCGCTTCGCCGCCTCGAGCGGCGACTTCGCCACGTCCTCGGCGGTCGCGAAGTCGCCCTGGGTCATCCGCACGGCCCTGCCGCCGAGGATGTCGATCGCCGGGTAGACGATCACCTAGGCCGCCCTCGCGAACGCGCCGAGCAGCCGCAGGCCATTCGCGCCCGACTTCTCGGGGTGGAACTGCACGCCGAGCAGCCGGTCGCTACCGACGATCGCGAGGCGCGGACCTCCGTACTCGACCGTGCCAAGCGCGACGTCACCCGTCGAGAGCGGCACGTAGCTGTGGACGAAGTAGAAGTAGTCGCCGTCGGCCACGTCGCGCAGCCACGGGTGATCGCCGCTCTTGGTCACGCTGTTCCATCCGATCTGCGGCACGCGCGGGACGCCGGTGAGCCTCGCGACCGTACCGCGGTAGAACCCGAGGCCCGGCTCTCCCGCGTCCTCCTCGCTCCCGTCGAACAAGAGCTGCATGCCGACGCAGATGCCGAGGATGGGGATCCCGCGGTCACGCGCATCGCGTACGGCGGGCGCGAAGCCGAACCGGTGGAACTCGCGCGAGCAGTGTCCGAAGTTGCCGACGCCGGGCAGGACGAGGGCGGCGGCATCCGCCAGCTTCGCCGGGTTGCGGACGAGCTCGGCCTCTGCGCCCACGGCGGAGAGGGCCTTCTGGACGCTCGCGAGGTTTCCGACCCCGTAATCCACGATCGCGATCACGGTCTCATGGTAGGGAGCGCGGCGATGAGCCGGTCGACCGCGCCGACGAGCTGGTAGCGCTCGCCGATGGCGCGCGCGAGGGCCGGATCGCGCGGCCGGCTCGGGATATTCCCGGTGCCGCCCCGCACCGGCGCGTCGGCGACCGGCGCGACGACCCTTCGGGCCGCCGCGAGGTAGTCCGCGGACCTGTTGAGCTTCGACCGGATCGACGGGTTCAGGTCTGTCGCCGCGATCGTGGCATCGAGTGAGCCGTACCTCCGAAGAAGCTCGCTCGCCGTCTTCTCCCCGATCCCGGCGACGCCAGGAAGACCGTCGGACGGATCGCCGCGCATCAGCGCGAAGTCCAGGTAGCGATCACCGGGGATGCCGTACTTGTTGGCGATCCAGCCTTCGGTCACCTCGGCGAGCTCACTGACGCCGCGCACGGTGTACAGGACCTTCACGAACGGATCGCGGACGAGCGCATACAGGTCACGGTCGCCGGTCACGATCTCGACGGCACCCGGCTCCGACGCGGCGATCGACGCGATGACGTCCTCCGCTTCGAAGCCATCCGCCTCCGCGTACGACAGACCGATCGCATCGAAGATCTCGAGGATCATCGGGAACTGGAGCCCGACGTCGTCTGGCGGATCGTCCGGACCCGCGACGCGCTGGGTCTTGTACATGGGCAGCGCCGCGACCCGGAAGGCCGGTCGCCAATCGTTGTCGAGGGCGATGATGAATCGGGAGGGCCGGCGGTCGGGCAGGAGCCGGCTCACGAAGTTGAGGAACCCGTGCGCGGCATGGATCTTCGTGCCGTCGGGCAGCTTCATCTCAGGGACCGAGTGGTACGCCCGATAGAGAAGGCTCGCCGCGTCGACCAGAAGCAGCGGGCCGGTCAGAGCTCCGCTCAGGCGCCGACGCGACCCTTGCTCGAAGGGACCTTGCCCCCACGACGCGGATCCGTGCGCGATGCCGCGTCGATGACCCGACCGAGGCCCTTCGA
Organism: Chloroflexota bacterium; assembly: GCA_025350745.1. Taxonomy (GTDB): domain Bacteria; phylum Chloroflexota; class Limnocylindria; order P2-11E; family P2-11E; genus UBA4735. The sequence continues at coordinate 4,544 of JANXXG010000121.1, forward strand.
GGCGGCCTCCAGGAGGTGGTGCGGGTTGCCGCCGCGCAGCTGGGTCACGTGGAGCGTGAGCCGGCCCGTCTGGGCGAACGACTCAAGGAAGTGCGGCATGAGCGTCGTATCGAAGCTGCCCACGATCCGCTCGGTCGGTGTGAGGTCGTACGCGAACGCCGGCCGGCCGCCGAGATCGATCGCGACATTGACGAGACACTCGTCCATGGGAAGCGTGATCGACGCGTATCGGACGATCCCGGCCCGGTCACCCAGGGCTGCGTCGAGCGCGCGGCCGAGCACCAGACCGACGTCTTCGACGGTGTGGTGCTGGTCCACATGGAGGTCGCCCTTCGCCGCAACGCTCAGGTCCATGAGGCCGTGCACCGCGATGAGCTCGAGCATGTGGTCGAGGAACGGGATGCCCGTGGCGATCTTCGCCCGGCCCTTCGCATCCAGCTTCAGGGATATGGCGATGTCGGTCTCCTTCGTCTTCCGCTTCGTGGCCCCGCGACGCACGGTGGTCATGCGCGGACCGCCGCGGACGCGAAGACCGCGTCAATGGCGGCGACGATCCGTTCGTTCTCCGCCGGTGTGCCGATCGACACGCGCAGGCACCCGGTGCAGCCCGGCCAGGATGAGACGTCGCGCAGCAGCACGCTGTGCTCCAGGAACTTCGCATGCACCTCGGCCGGCGTCCGATCGCGGAGCCGGAACAGGATGAAGTTCGTCACCGACGGGAACGCGTCGACACCCGGCGCGCGCTGGAGCGCCGCGTACACGAGTGCGCGA
>JANXXG010000153.1 GCA_025350745.1 Chloroflexota bacterium
CGCCGCCCCTGATGACTGCCCGCCTGATTCAGCGAGAGACGACCGCGCGTCTTCTGGGAGTCCTCGTGTGCCGCCCGCGACCCCCTCAGAGCTCAGTCGGGACTGGCTGCCCCGCGCCGGAGATCGTCAGTAGGGCCGGCGGGCGTCTCGTGAGCGCAGGCCCGTTCCGGTAGGAACACCCCGCGGCCGGAGCGCGCGCTGACGGGCAAGCGAACAAGGCGCCCGCCGGCCCCCGACACCCCCGCAGAACCGGTCGCGCTAGGGCATCAACCCCCGAAACAGCTTCGAGAGGCGTCCCGACAGACCATCGAGCGATCGGCCGACGGCGCGGTCGTCCTCGAGCGTCCAGTTCTTGGCCCCCCAGAGCAGCAGCCCGGAGGCGGCGGCGTAGGGGGGCGTCGAGACCTGGTCGGTGAGGCCTCCGAGGTTCTGCGGGCCCACCACCCGGGCACTCATCCCGAGCTGGTCGCGGGCCGCCCGGTTGATCCCGCTCAGCATGCTGCCACCACCGGTGAGCACCAGGCCCGCCTGGAGCCGGTTCGTCTGGCCGGCCGCCGCGATCTCCTGCTGGACGGCCTCGAAGATCTCGTTCAGGCGGGCTTCGATGATCTGGGCGACGTTCCGGCGGGTGACGCCGTGGGCGACGTCCTCGCCGATGGAGGTGATCTGGACGACCTCGTCCGGATCGACCTCGACCGGGAGCGCGCTCCCGTACTTGAGCTTGAGGCTCTCGGCGACATCCGGGGTGACCCGCAGGACGATCCCGAGGTCGCTCGTCATTGACTTGCCGCCCATCGGGATCGTCGCGGCGTGGACGATCGAGCCATCGTGGAAGATCGCGAGGTCCGTCGTATCGCCGCCGATGTCGAGGAGCGCGACGCCGAGCTCCCGGTCCTCATCGGCAAGGACCGCCTCTGCGGTCGCCAGCGGAGCGAGGACCAGCTCGTCGATCTCGACGCCGGCCCGCTGGACGCACTTGGTGAGGTTCTGGACGCCCGACTGCGAGGCCGTGACGATGTGGGTCTCGACCTCCAGGCGCACCGCGCTCATGCCGATGGGGTCGCGCACACCCTCCTGGCCGTCGACGACGTATCCCCGCGGGATGACATGAAGGATCTCCCGGGTGTTCGGGATCGAGACCGCCCGCGCGGCCTCGATCGCGCGGAGGGTGTCCTCGCGAGCGACGTCCCGGTGATGCCCGGAGACGGCGACCATCCCGCGCGAGTTCTGGGAGCTGATGTGATTCCCGGAGATCCCGACGAACGCCGAGCGCACCTTGAAGCCCGATAGCCGCTCGGCGGCCTCGACCGCGCTCGTGACCGAGTGGACGGTGCGGTCGATGTCGATGACGACACCCTTTCGAAGGCCGTCGGACGGGGCTTGGCCGAATCCGATGATGTCCAGGCCGCCGCTGCGGGAGACCTCTCCGATGAGCACGCAGACCTTGGTCGTGCCGACGTCGATCGAGACCAGGATGGTCTGCTCAGGCATGCGTGTCTCCTCGCGTCAGTCTCTCCCGGTGATCCCCACCCGCGTCGCTCCGGCTCACAGGAAGTGCCGCCGGATGACTGCCACATTTTGGAATATCCGCCACCCGAAAGCGAATAGCGCCACAAGATACAGGTCGATGCCCAGCCGGTCGCCGAGGAAGGCGAGGCCCGCAGCAAGGAGCGCGTTCGTGTAGAAGCCCGAGAGGAAGATGCGGGTGTCGAAGTGGCCCTCGAGCTCCGCGCGGAGCGCGCCGAGCAGCGAGTCGAGCGCGGCCAGGATCCCGACCGCGGTGTATCGCGCGAGCTCGACCGGCAGGTTGAGCTTGAATGCGAGCCCGAGCAACACCCCGGCCAGGAGGCCGAGGAGTGGAAGCCACAAAGCTACGGGCTAGGGGCTGAAGACGATGCGGTCGGGGCTTCGCACGTCGACGTAGTCTAGCCGCCGCTTCAGGTCATCCGAGAGCACCTTCTTCGCGTTGGACAGCTTTTTCTCAAGGTCGACGGCAGTCCCGAAGCGGACCTCCCATCCCGCGCCGCTCCGAACGACGAGTCCCTGCGTGGGATCGACGCGCACCTCGGGCTTCAGCGCGTCGGCCCGTAGCTCGCCCGGTGCGATGCGCGCGAGCCGCATTGCGGCCGCGAGCAACGCCGGGTCGACGCAGCGTCCGCCGGTCCGGCCGGCGCAGGCCCGGGTCGCATCCCGGTCGTCCGTCACGCGGATGGCCGGCGCGCCCTGCGAGTCCGCGGACCCGAAGAGCACGCCCTCGGCATCGATGTACCACTCGAGCGGCCCCACGATCCAGCGAGCGACGGCCTCGCGCTCGGTCACCTCGATCCGCGCCGCGCCCGGGAGCGCGATGCGGACGCGGGCGTCCAGCAGGGCGGGCAGCCGGAGCAGTGCCACGCGGGCGTCGGCCGCGTTGGCCCAGAACGCCGGCTGACCCGTCAGGCCGGCCGCGGCGCTCACCTGCCCGGCGGTGAGATGACGCGCGCCGGCCACGACGACCGCCCCGATCCGCGGCACCCCGCTCAGGCCGATCGCGAGCAGAGCGACGGTGCAGGCGCCCGCGACCAGCGCCCACGTGCCCGGTCGCCGGATCGGCGGGAGGCGGGAACGCACGGGGCGGCGACCGCGGGCAGCTCTCGATCTAGCGACCGTGCCGCTCCGCGTCCGCGAGCGCCCATTCGACCAGGCGCCCGACGAGGTCCGGGAAAGAGATGCCGGCCACGAGCGCGGCCTTCGGGACCAGGCTGTTGGCGGTCATGCCGGGCATGGTGTTGATCTCGAGCGCCACGAGGCGGTCGTCGCTTTGCGACCAGATGAGGTCAAGGCGCGAGATCGAGCGGCACCCGAGGGCGCGATGCGCCCGGAGCGCGAGATCCTGGGCCCGCTCTGCGATCGCATCGGGCACTCGAGCGGGACAGATCTCCTCGGAGGCACCGGAGTCGTACTTCGCGCGGTAGTCGAAGAACGCGCGCTTCGGGACGATCTCGATGACCGGGAGGGCCTGCAGCGCATCGTCCGGTCCGATCACGCCCACCGTGAGCTCGATGCCGCGGATGCGCTCCTCGACGAGCGCGCGCCGGTCGTAGCGAAGCGCCTCCGCGATCGCCGCCGGGTAGGCCGCCACATCGTCGACCATCGTCACGCCAACGCTCGAGCCGTTCTCCACGGGCTTCACCACGGCCGGCGGAGCGATC
>JANXXG010000156.1 GCA_025350745.1 Chloroflexota bacterium
CGTGTACGCGCTGTTCCCGCGCCTCGCCGAGCGCCGACGCGCGATCTGGACGCGCTCTCTTGCTGTACGCGCCGAGCAGCAGGTTGTCTTCGACGCTCATGTTCGGCCAGAGGTGACGGCCCTCCGGGACCTGGATGACGCCGAGCTCGACGATCTGGTGCGGCGATAGACCGCTGATCTTCGCTCCGCCAAGCAGGACCTCGCCTTCGAGCGCCGTGAGGAGACCGGAGATCACCCGCAGCGACGTGGTCTTGCCCGCGCCGTTGCTCCCGAGCAGGGTCGCCACCTTGCCCTCGTCCACGCTGAATGTGACGTCCCACAGCGCCTGCACATCGCCATACGCAGCAGCGATGTGCCGCACCTCGAGGACCGCGGTCATGATCCCACCGCGCGCTCGCCGAGATAGGCCTTGATCACCGCGGGGTCCTTCGCGATCTCGGACGGCGTGTCCAGCGCGATCTTGCGGCCGAGGTCCATGACCATGATGCGATCGGAGAGCGCCATGATCGCCTTCATCACGTGCTCGACCATCACGATCGTTACGCCGGAATCGCGGATCCTCCGGATAAGCTCCACCATCCGCCCGCTCTCGGTCGGATTCAGGCCTGCTGCGACCTCGTCGAGGAGCAGGACCTCCGGCCGGGTCGCGAGAGCGCGCGCGACCTCAAGTCGCTTCCGTCGTGCCAGCGTCAGAGAACGGCCGAGCGTCGCGCGATGCGGGGCGAGCTCCATCATGTCGAGGATCCGGTCGACCTCGGCATCGGCCGCGCGGCCGCGCAGGCCACTGCGACCGTAGAGGACGCCGACCAGGACGTTCCTCTCGACCGGCATATCGGCGAACGGGCGGACGATCTGGTGCGTCGTCGCGATACCCATCGTGTTGATCGCGTGCGCGGACCGCCCGCCGATCTCGGCCCCGCGAAGTGTGATCGAACCACCGCTGGGCCGGTAGACGCCCGAGAGCAGGCGGAAGAGTGTTGTCTTCCCGGCACCGTTCGGGCCGATGAGACCGAAGATCTCGCCCTCCAGGATCGCGACGTCGACGGCGTTCACCGCGACAAGGCCGCCGAACCGGCGGGTCACGGCGGTCGCGACAAGGAGCGGCTGGCCCGCGGTCACGGTCCACCGTCCTTCGGACGGACGAGCTTTCGCACGTACTTCCCGCTCCGAGCCAGCACTCCGGCGATGCCGAGCGGCTCGAACATGATGATGAGGACCAGCAGAACGCCGTACATCAGCGAGGGGAGATACGGGTTGCTCACGACGCGAGTGAGCTGGTCCTGCACGGTGGAGTACAGGATCGCCCCGAAGATCGGACCCCAGACCGTTCCGATGCCACCGACCACCGGCATGAGCACGACGGCGATCGACTTGTCGAAGCCGAACATCGATGCCGGATCGAGGAACTGTTGTCGTATCGCGTACAGCCCACCGGCCGACGCGGCGAAGAACGCTGACACTGCGAGCGCGAGGACCTGCAGCCGCGCGGTCGGTACACCCACCGTCTCGGCAGCGTCACGGTCCATGTTCAGCGCGAACAGTCCGAGCCCGAAGCGGCCGGCGCGGATCCACATCGTGACGAGCATCACGATGACAAAGACGACGATCGTCGCGTAGTGCACGGTCACAGCATCCACGTTGGGCATCGAAGGGCCGCCGAGCGAAATCCCGGTCACTCCCTTCGTCAGCGTGATGCCGAAGATATCGTCGAAGTTCGTCGCGAAGAGTCGCGTCGCCTCGCCGATGCCGATCGTGGCGATCGCGAAATACGGCCCGCGGAGCCGGAGGGTCGGGATCCCGACCAGGACGCCATACCCTGCCGCGACGAGCCCGCCGATAGGGAGCGCGATGAGGGGATTCAGCTTGGCCTGCGACCACAGGATCCCGGTGACGTAGGCACCCATTCCCAGGAACGCGGCGTGGCCGAACGAGGTCTGCCCGGCGTACCCGCCGATCATGTTCCACGACGATGCCAGGATCGCGTACCAGAGGAGGAAGAACGTGATGCGCTGCAAATTGAAGGAGCGTTCGTCCAGGATCGGGATGAGCGCGAGGCCGCCCGCGATCAGGAAGACGAGAATGACCTGAGCGATGACCAGCGTCCGCTTTGACGGGCGCGCGAGCAGTGACCTCATGAGAGCCGCCGACGGACGATCGCGGCCAGGCCGCCAGGCATCACCACGAGGACGACGACCAACAGCACGAACGACACGAGGTTCTCGAGCTGTGGCTTCGAGATCGTGACGGTGAGATTCTCGGCCGCAGCGAGGACGAAGGACGCGATCGCAACGCCGGGTATCGACTCGAGACCGCCCAGCACGATGATCGTGAAGCTCTTCAGCTGCAGCACCCCGTACGGATTCGTCGGATCGAACGGGAAGACGAGCGTGAGCAGCGCTCCCGCCGCCCCGGCGAGCGCGGTCCCGAGGCCGAAGGCGATCATGGACACGCGACCAACGTCGATCCCCGCGAGCCGGCAGGCATCGCGGTCCTGCGCGAGGGCGCGGATCGCCCGGCCGAGGTACGTCCGGCGCATGAACAGCTCGAGCGCAACGAGGATGGCCGCTCCTGCCACGAACACGAGGAGCCGGTTCCACGCGATGGTCACCTCACCAAGGTGGATCACCTCCTTGATGTACGCCGGACGGACCGAGCGGACCTCACCGCCGAGGAAGAAGCTCGCCCCGCCCTGCATGACCAGGAGGATGCCGAAGAGGAGCAGGAGCGAGATGACGGGCTTCTCGTTCGTGACGCGCCGAACGAACACGGTCTCGATCAATGCCCCGACGAAGAAGAACACCGGCGCGACGATGAGGACGCAGACCAGCGGATCGATCCCGAAGGTCTGCCACAGGAAGAACGTCAGGAATGACCCGAGCATCATGGATCCGGCGTTCGCCAGGTTGATGATCTTCATGACGCCATAGATGAGGGCGAGCCCGTACGACATCGTCGCGTACAGGCCCGCCACCATCAGCG
>JANXXG010000170.1 GCA_025350745.1 Chloroflexota bacterium
GAACCCGCTCTGCGGCGACGAGATCACGATGTACCTGAAGATCGGCGACGACGAGCGCGTCCTTGACGTGGCCTTCAGCGGCAAGGGCTGCGCGATCTCGCAGGCCTCGGCCTCGATCCTCACCGACGAGGTCCGCGGGAAGACCCTGGACGAGCTCAAGGCGTTCGACCGTGATCACGTCCTCGAGAGCCTCGGGATCACCCTGACGCCGGCGCGCATCAAGTGCGCCCTCCTGAGCCTGAAGGCCCTGAAAGGCAGTGCCTGGGGCCTCCACGAGTGGCCGGGGGAGGAAGCGAAGACCTCGTGAACTGGTCCGAAAGAATTCCGACTTCGGGAGTAGGATTAGGTCCATGGCAGTGAATCCGGCGGTCGACCAGCTTCCCGACAACTACAAGTTCGGTTGGGAGGACAAGGACGCCGTCTACCGGAACGTCAAGAAGAAGGGCCTCTCCGAGGACGTCGTCCGCGAGATCAGTCAGACCTACAAGCAGGAGCCCGAGTGGATGCTCAACCGCCGGCTCAAGGCCCTCAAGCATTACCGCTCCCGTCCGATGCCCACGTGGGGCGCGGATCTCTCGGGGATCGACTTCGAGGACATCTTCTACTACCTGCGCGCCTCTGATAAGACGATGAAGGACTGGAACGACGTCCCCGACTACATCAAGCGGACCTTCGACCAGCTCGGCATCCCACAGGCGGAGCAGAAGTACCTCGCCGGGGTCGGAGCTCAATATGATTCTGAGAGCGTCTATCACAACATCCGCAAGGATCTCGCAGCGCAGGGCGTCGTCTTCATGGATAGCGACACCGCCCTCAAGGAGCACCCGGAGATCTTCCGCGAGCACTTCGGCACGATCATCCCGGCGAACGACAACAAGCTCGCCGCGCTGAATACCGCGGTGTGGTCGGGTGGCTCGTTCGTGTGGGTCCCGAAGAACGTGCACGTGGAGATCCCGCTGCAGGCCTACTTCCGGATCAACAGCGAGAACGCCGGCCAGTTCGAGCGGACGCTCATCATCGCCGAAGAGGGCGCAAGCGTGCACTACGTCGAGGGCTGCGTGCTTCCCGGGACGCAGATCAGCCTCGGTGACCGGTGGACGAACATCGAGGCGATCAAGCCGGGCGAGTTCGTGGTCTCCGCCGATGGCCAGAAGAACAAGGTCTCGAAGACGATGGTCCGCAACTTCACCGGTGACGTCTACACGTTCGTGCCGAAGTATTCGGCGTTCAACAGCGTCACGGTCACGCCAGAGCATCCGCTGTACGTAGTCCGCCGTGAGAACGTGCTGGTCAAGCGGCACACGCGCAACAACTGGCTGCCTGAGACGTCGTCGGCGCTTCTCGCTGATGCGACCCCGGAGTACGTGAAGGCGAAGGATATTTCCGAAGGCGACTTCCTCGTCGTGCCGATCGTGCCCGGTGAGGGCAAGGGCGACTTCGACTATGCGACGCTCCGGCTGCTCGGGTACTACGCCGCGGAGGGTTCGACGTTCGTCAACCCGGCGAACGGCACCACGGGCGTGCAGTGGACGTTCAATGAGACCGAACCCCACCGCTCGAACGAGACCAAGATGCTCGCGCAGTTCATCTCGGGCAAGGTGGCGAACGTGACAGCGCAGCCTGAGCGACACGCGGTGCAGGTCTCGGACACGTCAGAGAGCCTGAAGGACCTTTGCGAGCGCCATGTCGGACGGCTCTCGGACCAGAAGCGGCTCAGTCCCGAGCTGATGGCTCTCGGGCCCGCGCAGGCCGCGGTCTTCCTCGATGCGTACTTCGAGGGCGATGGCAGCCGCTATGCCCGCGAGTCCGGTCACGACATGGTCCGGGCCTCGACAGCCTCCAAGGATCTCGCGATCCAGGTGCAGGAGCTGCTCGGTCGCTGCGGGACGTTTGCGACGATCACGATCCGCAAAGGCGGAGCCGACGTCATCTTGGGCCGGGACATCGAGCGGAAGGATCAATACATCGTCCATTACACGGACGGTCGCGAGATGGGCGAGGTCCGCAAGACCAAGCATGGCTACCTCGTGCCCGTCGGTCACATCGAGCGGCGGCCATACGACGGTCTTGTCTTCAACCTCGAGGTCACCGGCAACAACTCGTATCTCGTGAACGGGGTGGCCGTCCACAACTGCACAGCTCCGGTCTTCACGACGAACACGCTGCACAGCGCGGTGGTCGAGATCATCGTGAAGAAGGACGCCCGGGTCCGCTACACGACCATCCAGAACTGGAGCCACAACGTCTACAACCTCGTGACGAAGCGTGCGGTCGTCCAGGAGGGCGGCGTCATGGAGTGGATCGACGCCAACCTTGGCTCCAAGGTCACCATGAAGTACCCGAGCGTGTACCTCGTGGGCGAGCGTGCGCATGGCGAGGTCCTCTCGGTGGCGTTCGCCGGCGACGGGCAGCATCAGGACGCCGGCGCGAAGATGATCCACGCGGCGCCGCACACGACCTCTTTGATCACGAGCAAGGGCATCAGCAAGGGCACCGGTATCCAAAGCTACCGCGGCCTCGTCAAGATCTACCCCGGCTGCAAGGGCTCCAAGAGCACCGTCCGCTGCGATGCGCTCATGCTCGATGACACCGCTCGCAGCTCCACCTACCCGTACATGGAGATCGACGAGGACGATGTGACCATCGGCCACGAGGCCTCGGTGTCCAAGGTGGGCGAGGAGCAGCTCTTCTACCTCATGAGCCGGGGGATGGGCGAGGCCGAGGCGACCGCGATGATCGTGAACGGATTCATCGAGCCGATCGTCAAGACGCTTCCGATGGACTACGCGATCGAAATGAACCGGCTCATCACGCTGCAGATGCAGGGCGCTATCGGCTAGTGGCCGTGGCGACCGTACCCACCGCATCGCTGCCGCTCGACCGCACAGAGGTCGAGCGGCTTTCGCGTCGGCGCGACGAGCCGGCCTGGTTGCTCGACTGGCGGCTGGCGCAGCTCGCCGGGCGCACGCCCGAGCAGTGGCCAACGGGCGCCGAGGAGGAGTGGCGGCGGTTCTCCCTCGCCGGCCTTCCGGATGGCCCGCTCATCGTCGAGGAGCCATCCGGTCCGCCCTCCCACTTCAGCTCCATGCCGGTCGAAGCGGCCCACAACGGTGTGATCTTCGATCGCTGGGTCGACGCGGTCCGCGACCACCCCGAGCGGGTCCGGATGTCCCTTGGGGACAACGGGGGCCTGCCGAGCCACGCCGCGTTCCGGGCGCTCAACGGCGCCGCCTTCGCCCACGGCAGCACGTTCGTGTACGTGCCCGCGGGTGTGAACGTCGAGCTTCCGCTGCACGTGCGCAAGCACTGGGCCGCGGGCACGGGCGCGATCATCTTCCGCACCGTCGTCATCGCCGAGCCCGGTAGCAGCGTCACGGTGGTGGAGGAGCTGA
>JANXXG010000245.1 GCA_025350745.1 Chloroflexota bacterium
GACCTCGGCGACGCGATCGCGGATCTCTCGCTCGAGGATCCGGCGATCGAGGATGTCATCGATCGCGTCTTCTCCGGTGAGCACCCGCTCGGCACCGAGGCCGCGCCGGCCGGCACGCGATGAGCCTCGTCCTGACGTACCGCGCACTGTTCCTCGCCTCGTTCCAGTCGTTCGCGCAGTACCGGATCCAATCACTCCTTTGGATGCTGTTCGCGATCGTCCGTCCGGTCATCTTCCTTGCGGCCTGGGTCGCCGTCGCGGCAGCCCAGGGCGGCAGCGTCGGCGGCTATACGATCGGCGACTTCGCCGCGTACTACGTCTGCCTGACGTTCGTGAATCAGCTCGTGCTCGCCTGGAACTCGCAGGAGTTCGAGTGGGAGGTCAATCAGGGCCGGCTCTCGGCGAAGCTGCTCCGCCCGTTGCATCCGCTGCACTACGCGGTGGTCGACAACATCGTCTTCAAGGCGTCGACCCTGCCGGTGCTCGTCGCGATCCTGATCGCGATCTCCATCTCGTTCAACGCGCGATACGAGACCCAGCTCTGGCACGTGCTGGTGTTCGTGCCGAGCATCCTCCTCGCCGCGGGTCTCCAGTTCACGTTCAACTGGATCATCGCGTCGCTCGCCTTCTGGGCCACGCGGATGAACACCGCCAACACGCTCTGGCAGCGCGCGTCCTTCGTCTTCGCGGGACAGATCGCGCCCATCGCGCTCATGCCGGGGTGGCTGCAGGCGATCGCCTACGCCCTGCCGTTCTGGTACATGCAGGGCGCGCCGACCGAGATCCTGCGCGGCGGCGTCACGCCCGAGCGGGCCCTCTTCATCATCGCCGGCCAGGCTGCCTGGCTGGTGGTCTGCTTCGCCGGGTTCCAGGTCATCTGGCGCCGAGGCGTGCGGGCCTACTCGGCGGTCGGGGCATGATCCGCTATGGGCGCATCGCGCGAACGTTCCTCGTCGCCGAGGTCAAGAACGAGCTGGCCTACCGGCTGAACTTCGTGCTGGGGATCGTCGAGATGCTGCTGGTCATCGGCACGAGCATCGGCGCGGTGCTCGTGCTGTTCACCCAGACGTCGTCATTGAACGGCTGGAGCCTGCCGCAGATGATCGCCCTCACCGGCGTGTACTACCTGGTCCAGGGCGGCGTGAACGTCGTCTTCGCGCCCTCGTTCGAGAAGCTCATGGAGCACGTGCGGCTCGGGACGCTCGACTTCACGCTGCTGAAGCCGGCGAACACCCAGTTCCTGGTGAGCACGCGCCACTTCCGGATCGTCCGCGTCGTCGACTTCCTCATCGGGACGAGCGTCGTCGTGGTCGGACTGGTCATGCTCGGCTCCGCGGTCACCGCGTGGTCGGTATTCACGTTCGTGATCACGCTCGCGGCCGGCATCGCCTGCGTGTACGCGCTCCTCCTCACGCTGGTGACGCTCGCGTTCTGGTTCGTGCGGGTCGACAACATCCTCGCGATCTTCTGGGCCTTCACCGACGCCGGCCGGTTCCCGATCGACCTCTACCCGGGCTGGCTGCGATTCACCCTCGCCACCATCGTGCCCATCGGCATCGCGGTGACCGTGCCGGCCGAGGCGATCTCGGGCCGGATGTCGCTCGAGACGTTCATCGGGATGCTTGCGGGCACGGCGTTCTCGGTCGGCTTCGCCTCCTGGTTCTGGCGCAAGGGATTGAAGTCGTACACCGGCGCGAGCGCCTGAGACGATGGCCGGCGATCAGAACAGGAACCTCATTGCCGAGTTCCATCTGAAGCACGGAAAGAACATCGGTCGTTTCGGCGACCGGCTGCTGCTGCTCGCGACCAAAGGCGCGAAGAGCGGCCGGGCCCGACTCGTGCCCCTCGCGTACCACCGCGACGGTGACCGGTACGTCATCGCCGCCTCGGACAGCGGCGCGCCCACGAACCCTGATTGGTATGACAACGTCGTGAAGCACGGGCGCGCGACCGTGGAGGTCGGCGACGATCATTTCGACGTCACGGCCACGCCGATCGCCGCCGGACCCGAGCGTGATCGCCTGTACGAGGCCCACGCGTCGTTGATGCCGGGCTTCCGCGACTACGTCAGGAAAACGACGCGGGTGATCCCCGTGGTCGTGCTGGAGCGGATCGCTTCTTCTAGGGGGTGATGTGGAACGAGGCGACGATCGCGCGCAGCTCGGCATCCGTCGCCGCTAGAGGCTTCCAGTCCGGCGCGTCGACCTTGTAGCCGACGACGAACATGCGGTCGCGGTCCTGGACGTAGTAGGCGACCGAGAAGCGCGGGCCGTTCGTGACCTTCGCGGCGAAGCGCCCGTCGATGGTCGCGGTCTCGACGACCTGGCCCCTGGCCCAGCCCGCGAGCAGGGGATCGGTGGCCCAGGCCATCGCGGTCCACCCCGCGGGGTCGCGCCACTGCTCGACGACCGCGACGTACGACCACGCCGCCCCGGGACCGGGGTCGTTGAGGACGCCCGACTCGTCGGCGGTGCTGCGGATCGTGAAGACCTCGTGCCCGACCTTCAGGTTCCCGTTGTGCACGAGCGTGGAGAGCACGGTCGAGCGACGCCACGAGCCGGGGAGCTGCAGCTCGTAGCCCAGCGACTGGCTGAGGTACCCGCTCGCCGGAGCGACCGGACCGCGCGTCGCAGAGAGGGCGGTCGCGCCGAGGGCGACGACGCAGATGACGACGGCGAAGAAGGTCGCGATCGGGGCGGGCCGTGTCATCGCCGATCCACCAGCCAGAACACGCCCGCGTCCTCCATCCAGGTGACGCCGTCGATGACCGGGCGCAGGTACAGGCGATAGATGCCCGGCGCCGGCGGTCCGGTGAGCTCGAAGACATAGGCCGCGATGTCGCCGGGAGCCACGACCGGCTGGCTCTGGCCGACGCGATTCGTGCCGGTGATGACGCTCGGCTGATCCTGCCTCGGCTCCGGTCCGAAGGTGCCGATGCGGGAGTTCGACTGCGACCAGCTATCCCAGCCGGTGTTGCGCCACAGGCCGGCCGTCTGATGGCGCTCGCCGCTCCCAAGGACGACCCACTCGCTGCCGTCGATGTATGTCGCCGAGAAGCGCGGGCGGTTGGCAGACACCGGCGCCGTGCCCGCCGCGGGCTCGCCAGCTTCGTCGAAACGGATCTGGACCGAGCGCAGCACCGAGACGCCATCGGGCGGAGTGGGCTCGACGGCGAAGTGGAGGTGGTCGCCGGGGCTCCCGCACACGATGCCGGCGGCGCCCGCGTCGGCGATGGGGTGACCCTGCGCGATCGATTGCCCCGGCGCGACCGCCGCCGAGGCGTAGCTGATGTGCCAATAGATCGACGAGTAGCCATCGCCGTGATCGAGGACGATGTAGTTGGCGTCGTTCCGGTACGCCGGATCGCACGAGCCGGTGCCGAACCCCGCGACGTAGCGGATGACCGTGCCGGAGTGGGCGGCGACGATCTGGTCGCCGATGTGAAGCCCGAAGTCGTAGGCCCATACATCGTTCCCGATGCAGTGGCTCCCGCCCGGGCAGCGCTCGAAGGCGCCGGGGGTCTGGGTGATCACGTACGCCCGGCCCGGTGGGTAGGGGAGCCGGAGGCCGCCGTACGCTGCCTGGACGGGCAGTGGCAGCAGCGCCAGCCGCGTCAGGACGCAGGCGGCGACAAGGCAGGCGCGGAGCAGCGTGGGCACGTCGGGTGAACGGTACGGCCGCTGCGCCGCTACGGCATCGATGCCCGGGGGCGATATCTCAGCGGCTACCCTTAGACCAGATGCAGGCGCCGATGACCGTCGATCTGAACCTCCCCGAGGACCGCGTCGGCCCGCGTGTGCGCCGGGCGAGCAAGCGGGTCTGGGTCGGTGGGGTGGCCATCGGCGATGGCGCCCCGATCGCGGTCCAGTCCATGTGTACGACGCTCACCCACGACGTCGACGCCACGATCACGCAGATCGAGCGCCTCCAGGAAGCAGGGTGCGAGATCGTTCGTGTCGCGGTTCCCGACCGCCGATCCGGTGAGGCGCTCAAAGAGGTCGTCCGCCGGAGCATCCTCCCGGTCGTCGCGGACATCCACTTCGACTACAAGCTCGCGCTCATGGCGCTCGACGCGAAGGTCCACAAGCTTCGCCTCAACCCCGGCAACATCCACAACAAGGACGGCGTGCGCGAGGTCGTCAAGCGGGCAAAGGAGCAAGGCACGCCCATCCGGATCGGCGTGAACTTCGGCTCGATCCCGGACAAGGTGGACGGCGAGCTTCGCGACGACGCCCAGCGAATGGTCGATCTCGCCCTCTCCGAGATCCGGATCCTCGAGGAGCTCAACTTCGACAACATCATCGTCAGCGTGAAGGCGTTCGAGGTCCCGAAGATGATCGCCGCGTACCGGCGGCTCGCGAAGGCCGTTCCGTATCCATTGCACCTCGGCGTCACCGAATCAGGGACCCTCGTCTCCGGGTCGATCCGCTCGACCGCCGGCATGAGCGTCCTGCTCTACGAAGGTATCGGCTACACGATCCGGGTGTCGCTGTCCGAGGACCCGGTGATGGAGGTCAGGGCCGCGTTCGACCTGCTCAAGTCCCTCGAGCTGCGGGACCAAGGTCTCACCCTCGTGGCCTGCCCATCGTGCGGCCGCGCCGACATCGACCTGATCCCGCTCGCGAAGATCGCCGAGGAGCGGCTCCGGGCGCTTCCGGTACCGATGAAGGTCGCTGTCATGGGCTGCGAAGTGAACGGGCCTGGTGAGGCGAAGGACGCCGACGTCGGTATCGCCGGCGGCGTCGGGAAGGGCGCGCTCTTCCGCAAGGGCAAGGTCGTCGGTGTGTTTCCCGAGGCCCAGCTGATGGATGCGCTGCTTGCGGAGATCGACAAGATCCTCATCGAGAACGGCAAGGAGCCGTATTCCCAGAAGGCCCCGAAGTCGACGCATGACGGCGAGCTCACGCCCGGCCGTTCCGTGCCGGCAGGGACACGGACATAGCACTCAACCTCGACGCATCCAGCGGTGTCGTTCACATTCGACGGGCGACGATCGCCGATGTCGACTTTCGCAAGTCGGCGTTCTCGCGCTTCACGCCGGATGCCTGCACCTTCGTGGGCTGCGACTTCCGCGGGCTGGTCTTCGACCGCAAGTGGCAGCCGCTGTTCTCGAGCCCGATCCAGAGCGTGTTCCGCAACTGCAAGTTCGACGGGGCCGACCTCTCGAAGGCCGACCCGGGGCAGACGCGGTTCGAGGGCTGCAGCTTCGCCGACTCCCGCCTCGAGAAGTGGCAGGCGACCTGCGCTGAGTTCGTCGACTGCACCTTCGCGGGCCCGATCACGAAGTGCCGCTTCTACGGCCGGCCATGGGGCCTCGCGGCGCAGCACCTCGACCCGCGGCGGGCGACGAACGACTTTCGCGGCAACGACTTCCGCAAGGCCGAGCTCCTCGACACGGTCTTCATCCAGGGCATCCATTTCGACCAGCAGCTCTGGCCGGATACCGCCGACTGGGTGCACATCGACCGGTTCCACCAGCGCTCCCAGCGCGTCCGGGCGGTCGTGATGCGCTGGCGTGACCCGGAGCTCCGTCAGGAGGCGCTGGACATGCTCGTGCACCTGCAGACGATGTACGGCGAGCAGACCGAGCTCGTCTACCGGCGTCAGGACCCGCGCCTCAAGTTCACCTCCGAAGCGCAGACCAGGCTCTGGGCCGAATTCGCGACCGTTCTCTAGCGAGCCTCGCGTACCATTCGCGGATGTTCGTCGTTCCAATAGGTGCGATGGACGACAAGAGGGGGGCGACCGACATGCAGGATCGGGCACACACACCGGCGGATAACGCGCTCAACGCACTGCTGGGCCGGGGCTCGGAGTTCGACGGCAAGCTGAACTTCGAAGGCACTGTCCGCATCGACGGCACCTTCACCGGAGAGATCGGGACGAACGACATGCTCATCGTCGGCGAGGGCGCGAAGGTCACGGCCGACATCACGTGCGGCTCCATCATCGTGAACGGCGAGGTCACCGGGAACATCAAGGCGACCGAGATGGTCGAGTTGCACAAGCCGGCGAAGGTCAAGGGCGACATCACCACCCCGTCGCTCATGATCGACAAGGGCGTCGTGTTCCACGGCAACGCGAAGATGGACGATGCCGGCTCGAACCTGGTCACGCTCAACCGGCGCGAGGGCTCCTAGGGCTCGACCTTCTCTCCCGCGTCACGTTCGCTGCGCTCGCGCTCCAGCCGGATCTCCTGCTGGAGCGTCTTGCCGTGATGCGGGCAGTGTTGC
>JANXXG010000264.1 GCA_025350745.1 Chloroflexota bacterium
CGACGACGCGACGTTCAACGCTGCGAGCGTGGTCGCGATCGGTCTGTTGCTGTCTTTCGTCGTGGGGATGTTCCTGACCCGGTCGCTCGTGAAGCCGTTGCGACAGCTGGTCGGCATCGCCACGAGCGTGTCGACCGGCGATGTTGACCTGCGCTCGGCGCACTTCGAGACCCGTCGGGGCGACGACATCACCCGGGAGGTCGCGTCCGCCTTCGACCGGCTCCTCAACGCGCTCCGGTTCTACGCCTTCGCCGACGAAACGGGGGACGAATGAACCCACTTGGCGAGCAGGTCCTCGTCGTCGCCAAGGAGTACCTCGGCCCGGCTGCGCAGCAATTCCTGTCGAAGGAGCTGCGGGCGCTCGAATGCACCGCTGACACCATCACGCCGTGGCACCTTCCGGCGTTGTCAGAGCGTGCCCGGACCGCCGCCCAACGGATCATGGACCCCGATCGCGCCGGCGAGCTCGCCGCGAAGCTGGCCGCGCTATCGGCACCTGCCGGGACACCCTCCGCCTCGACCGCAGCTCCAGTGAGAGACGGCGCCGCGCCCCGGCTCGCCCAGGACGCGGCAGGCAAGCTGTTCTCGGCGGGCAAGCTCCGGCAGGCCGAAGAGGCGTACCGCCAGCTTGCCCAAAAGCATGGCGACGTCGCGTCGTACCGCGGCCTCGCCCAGACCCAGGTCGCCCTCGAGGACGTCGGGGCCGCGGTCCTGACCCTCCGAGACGGCGCAGCGGTCTTTGCCCGCAGAGGCGCGCGGGACGAAGCGATCGCGCTGCTGACCGACGCTGTTGGGATGGCCCCGGGCGATCTCGCGGCGCACCGCCGCCTGGCCGCAGCGCACGCCAACGCGGGCGACGCCGTGGCCGCGTGCGCGGAGTACGAGCGCTTCGTCGACTACGCGCTCGCAGAGGGCGACAGCCGCAGGGCCTGGCTCGAGCTCACCTACGCGCGTGAGACGCTCGGCGACCTCCCCGGCCTGCTTCGGATCGTCGATCGGCTCATGCCCGGCGCGGCGCCCGCCGCACCCCGTGCGGCGGCCCCGCAGGCCACCGCACCGCGTCCGGCCCCGTTCCAGGTCAGCCCACCCCCTCCGCTGCCGCCAGAGATCCGGCGGCTCGTGCCGGCCGAGCCCGCGCCGCAGCTGATCGTCATCGACGATCTTCCGCGGACGCGGCCGGTCGGTGCGTCGAGCGCGATGGTCATGGCCGACGCGCGGACGATGACGTCCGTCGACGCGATGGACGAGGCGCCGGTCGATCTCGCGGCGCGCATCGCGCCGCGCTCCAAGGCGGCGCTCCGCACCGCGTCGCAGGCGACCTGGAAGGCGCGGCCACCGGTGGACATCGAGGCGAGCCTCGGGGCCCTCACCGCCGGCGGCTCACCGGAATCGGCGGCAGGCGTCGCCGCGATCCGGGCGACGATCCTCATCGCCGCGCGGGACGGCCGCGCCACCGAGGCGGTGCTCGATGCAGCCCGCCGCCTGCTGTCGCTGCACAAGCTGCAGGCCGCATCCGACCTGCTCCTCGACTTCATCGCCGCCGGCTACACCGACCGTGAGGCCCAGCGGCTCCTCATCGAAGTGGACTGCGGGCTCGGACGACGTGATGTCGCGCGCGACAAGTGCCTCCTGCTGAGCACCGCGTATCGGCTGGACGGCCGGATCGACACCGCTGACGACGTGGAGCGGTTGGCCGCGATCATCTAGCGCCTCGCGTAGCCCACGTCATGTGGGCCGACGGTACGGTCCACGAACGGCCGGAGCAGGAACGCGAGCCCGAGCCCGGCGATGAATCCGCCGATGTGGGCCATGTAGGCGACACCGCCGCTCTGCGCATTCACGCCGGTCGCCCCGAAGCCGTTCACGAATTGGATGACCGCCCATAGTCCGATCATCAGGACGGCTGGGACGCTCGTGACGAAGTACCCGATCAGGACCCGCACCCGGTTGCGCGGGAAGAGCACGAGGTATGCGGCGAGGACGCCGGCGATCGCCCCCGATGCGCCGAGGCTCGGGAGGATCGAGTCGGGGCCCGAGTAGACCTGGGCGAGCGAGGCCACGAGGCCGCAGAGCAGGTAGAAGCCGAGGTACCGTAGGTGCCCGAGGGCCCGCTCGACGTTGTCGCCGAAGATGAAGAGGAACAGCATGTTGCCCCCGATGTGGGTCCAGCCGCCGTGCATGAACATCGAGGTGAGTAGCGTGAGCCAGATGGGGGAGGGACCGCGCGCCTCGTCGACGAGCGCGACGCTGCCATCGGGGAGCGTGATGGGGAATTGGCCGACGAGGTCGCGACCGGTCGTGATCTCCGCCGGCACCGAGCTGAAGCCGTTCGTGAAGTCCGGGCTGACCAGCTGGTAGAGGAAGACCGCGAGGTTGATGGCGATGAGGAGAACGTTGACCACCGGGAAGCCCTGTGGGGCGTTGTCCTCGTCACCGATGGGGAGCACGGGGGCGAAGCATGCACCTTGCGTTCCAGCCCCGTAAAATCGAACACTCCGGCGTCGTCGCCAAGTGGTAAGGCAAGGGTCTGCAAAACCCTCACCGCGGGTTCGATTTTACGGGGCTGGAACGCAAGGTGCATGCTTCGCCCCCGTGCTCCCCATCGGTGACGAGGACAACGCCC
>JANXXG010000283.1 GCA_025350745.1 Chloroflexota bacterium
GGCGACGGTCCGAGCATCGTCGAGGTGAAGTGCTATCGCTACCAGCCGCACAGCTCCGACGATGACGACTCCAGATACCGGTCCAAGGACCTCCTGAAGGAGTGGCAGGCCAAGGACCCGGTCGACAAGGGCCGCGCGTACCTGCTTTCCGTCGGTGTCGCAGTGGCCGACCTCGACACCATGCGCGCCGAGATCGCAGCCCAGATCGAGCGCTCGATCGACGAGGCGGAAGCGGCTCCGGATCCCCGGGCCGAGGACCTCCTCCTCCATGTGTATGCCGCAGGAGGGATCCCCGGCGGCACCCGCGCCTAGACCCGTCGCCATTCGCGCATCGCTCCCCCTCTTGGTGGGCCTGGCCCTCCTTGTTGCGGCGTGCACGCCGGGCGCACCCGTGACGGTCGATCCGAGCCCGCTCCCGACACACGAGGCCGGGACCATCGCGGTCACGGCGCTCCTCGACCTGTCGGGCAGCCGCGCACCCAAGGGCGAGGCCCAGCGGAACGCGATGCAACAGTGGGCCGATGCGCAGCGGACGACCCCACGGCTCAAGCTGCGCGTCGTCGACGTCGCGGGGAGCGACGCGAAGGTGCTGCTGGAGCTGAAGCACCTGTCGGAGGCCGGCGATGCCGACGCCGTGGTGATCGGCGTACCCGCGGTCCTCGATGAAGCGCTGTCACGGGCCGTCGGGCTCCTCGCGCGTCCGGTGCTCTTCACGCTGCCGGTCGCCGATCCGGTCACGGTCGGTTTGAGCGGGCGCTGGATGTTCGGGCTCGCGCCATCGCCCGACGCGCTCGCTCGGGTCACGGTCGATTCCCTTCCATCCCGCGCGACGCCGGCGATCGTGGTCACCAGCGGCACGCTCGTCGCCGGTCGAGAGGAGCTTGCGATCACCTCCGTGTTCCGGGCGCAGGAGCGGCCGATGCCGTTCGTGATGAGCGCGGCGCCGGAACAGCGAGACCTCTTCGG
This sequence comes from Chloroflexota bacterium, assembly GCA_025350745.1. Taxonomy (GTDB): domain Bacteria; phylum Chloroflexota; class Limnocylindria; order P2-11E; family P2-11E; genus UBA4735. Next base: position 967 of record JANXXG010000283.1, read on the forward strand.
GCAGCGGTTCCGGCCGTTCGCGCGCGCCGGCTCGGTCGTGTTCTTCACCGGCGCGGCCTCGGACTACCTATCGCCGGTCCGCCTCATCCCAACCGACCCGACGAGCGGCCCGAGCGTGTTCCTGTCGTATCTGACGGACGCGAATGATGCGAGCCGTCTCGGCGATGTGTCGCCCGCCGCCCGCTGGCCGGCCCTCCGCCGTGCGATCGGCGCGGCGGTCGGCATGCACGGGGCGACCGCGACCGACGCGCTCGCTCTCCTCGCCTCGGCCGGAGACGGGACCGGCGACGCCGAGCGCACACGGGTGAAGATCGAGGGCGGTACATTCGCCGGTATCGCGACCAGCTACAGCTTCACTCCGTCCCGACATTCCGGTGTGGACCTCGGCGAGATCACCCTCGTCGCCTGGGAGAGCGGGCGCATCGTTGCGGCCCGGCCGATCGGCGCGACCCGATGAGCGATGCTGCCGACCTCATCTACGACTGGAACCGCGACGGTCGGGCCGCGCGCGCCGACTACCGGGCCGTCGAGCTCGACGACGAGACGCTCCGCGACGGGCTGCAGGGCCCCTCGGTCCGTAATCCGCCCCTCGCGGTCAAGATCCGGCTGCTGCACCTCATGGATGAGCTGGGGATCGACAGCGCGGACATCGGCCTGCCCGGCGCGTCGCCGCAGGCCCGCGAGTCCATCGTGGCGCTGGCGAAAGAGACGAAGCATCTTCGGATCACGCCGAACGTCGCCGTGCGGACCCATCCGGCGGACATCAACGGAGCGATCCAGGCAGCCGTCGAGTCCGGGGTCGCGATCGAGACCTGCGCGTTCATCGGATCGAGCCCGATCCGTCGCGTCGCGGAGAGCTGGTCGCTCGACGGGATGGTGAAGAACGTGGAGGAGTCCGTGACGCTCGCCGTCAAGAACGGCCTGCCGGTGATGTTCGTCACCGAAGACACGACCCGGGCGGACCCCGAGACGCTCATCACGCTGTACGAGGCGGCCATCGGCTGCGGCGCGAAGCGCATCTGCGCGTCAGACACGGTCGGTCACGCGACCCCTGAGGGCGTGCGCAACCTGCTCACGTTCATCCGCACGGAAGTCATCCGCGGACGAGACGTGAAGCTCGACTACCACGGCCACAACGACCGGGGGCTTGGCACGATCAACGCGCTGGCGGCCACGGCCATCGCGGACCGCGTGCACGGCGCCGCCCTGGGGATCGGCGAGCGGGTCGGCAACACCTCGATGGACCAGCTGCTCGTCAACCTGCGGCTCTTTGGACTCATCGATCGCGACCTCGAGCCGCTGGTGGAGTACGCCGCGCTCGTCTCGGAGCATTGCGGCGTGCCGATCCCCGCGAACTATCCGGCGCTCGGCGCCGACGCCTTCCGCACCGGAACGGGTGTGCACGCATCGGCGGTCGTGAAGGCGCTTCGCACGGGCGACCGCGAGCTCGCGGATCTCGTGTACAGCGGCGTGCCGGCCTCCATCGTCGGACGCGAGCAGCAGATCGAGGTCGGTCCGATGAGCGGCGAGTCGAACGTCGTGTTCTGGCTGGAGCACCGTGGCCTCGCGCCGACACGCGAGCGGGTGATGCGCATCATGACCAGCGCCAAGGCCTCGGATCGGCTGCTCAGCGATGAGGAGCTGCACGCGCTCGCGCGCCTAGACTGACGCCGTGACCGACGTCCGGCACCGCATCGACGGCGCCAGGCTCCTTCCCGGCGTCGAGCATGAAGCGATCGCCCGTCGCGCACCTGCCGCGGAGAAGGCGCGTTCGACGGACGCGATCCGCGGCAGAGCCCTGATCTTCTGGGACCGCTCCGGTCGCCGTCCGGGCAAGAAGCTCGACGCCATCGACACCGACCAGATCACGCCGGCCAAGGATTGCGTGTCCGAGAGCCTCGAGACGCTCGACGAGCGCTGGAAAGCCGGGTCATTCCGCTATCTGATGCCCGACTTCCGCGCGCGGGTCCACGCGGGCGAGACATTCGTCATCGCAGGCGACCGTTTCGCGATCGGGAGCTCGCGCGAAATGAGCCCCGCGGGTCTCAAGGCCGTCGCCGAGGAGGTCGGGCTCGAGATGGTCATCGTCTGCGGCAACAACATGGGTGACATCTTCCGCCGCAACGCCTTCAACCTCGGGCTGCAGGTCGTGCAGTCGCCGGGCGCGGTCGACGACGCGAAGGACGGTGACGCGTTCAGCTTCGACCCGGCATCTCGCCGCCTCGCGAACGAGACCCAGGGCAAAACGTACGACCCGCTCCCGCTCACGCCGAAAGAGGACGAGATCCGGCGCTCGGGCGGCATCTTCACGATCGGCCGGCGGGAGTTCGCGGAGTCGGTTCGGCGGCCACCGGAGCTCGCTTGGCCTGACGACGAGACCGCGCGGCAGATGACCACAACGGAGCGGATCGTTTGGGCGCACCGGGTGGACAAGGACGCAGAGGTCACGCCGGGCGCGACGCTCCGCGTCTACGCCGACCTGCTTCCGGCATCGGACGGCACCGCGCCGTTCTCGATCCACACCTTCAACCAGATCACCGGCGGGGACACCATCTATCCCCGCCAGATCGCGGTCGCGAACGACCACTTCGTGTTCACCCGGAAGGAGGCCGACGACAAGCAGACCGCCATCGGGAAGGCCTTCGCCGGGAAATACGGCATCGAGCGGCCGTACTACGCGACCCCGGGTGACGGCATCTTCCACTTCTACTTCCCGGAGCAAGGGCTCGTCTATCCCGGTCAGTTCGTCGCGGGCGCGGATTCGCACTCGCGCGCGTACGGCGCCTACGGCGCGGTCGGCATCGGCGTCGGCTCGACGACCCTTGGCTTCGGCTGGGCGACCGGCTATGTCTTCTGCACGCTGGCCAAGGCCCGCCGGGTCGTGTTCACCGGAAGGCTGCAGCCGTGGGTCAGCGGGAAGGACATCGTGCTGAAGCTCCTCGAGCGCTGGGGCACCGCCCAGTCGCAGGGGATGTCGGTGGAGTTCGTGGATGCCGAGCGGCAGCTGCCGATCGCGTATCGAAACACGATCGCGAACATGATGGCGGAGGGCGAAGCCCAGAACGGCATCTTCGCGGCCGACGAGCGGACCGCCGCCTGGTACACGGAGAAGGGCATCTCGCTGCCCTACCCGCTCGTGCAGCCGGGGCGCGATGCGCACTACGAGATCGATGAGATCCTCGACCTCTCGGACGTCGTGCCGATGATCGCGAAGCCGTACTCGCCCGGGAACGCATTCCCGGCCGAAGCGGTCGCGACCGAGCACCTCACCTTCGACAAGGCGTACATCGGCTCATGCACGAATGGCAGCTACGACGATCTCCTCCAGGCCGCGCTCGTGATCCGGGACGCCCGCCTGTCCGGTCACACGAAGGCCGCGACCGACTTCGTGATCTTCCCCGGATCGGGCGCGGTGAAGGAGTCGATCGAGCGTGCCGAGCCGCGCCTTGCCGGCGAGTCGATCGGTGACGTGCTTCGCTCCGTCGGCGCCGAGATCCGGATGAGCTGGTGCGGCCCGTGCTTCGGTCAGGGCGACGATGCGCTCGGGTCCGGTCAACGGGCGATCACCTCCTTTAACCGCAACTGGCAGAACCGCATGGGTGTGGGCGGGGAGGGCTACCTCGCGAGCCCGGCGGTCGTCGCATCGTCGGCGCTCCTTGGATACATGGCCCCACCGAGCAGCCTCGCCCTGAAGTGGGAGCCCGAGCGGCACGGGATCTAGCCCGGTCGCCCTAACGGCCGCGCAGCTCCCTGACGACCGCCGCGAACGGCTCCAGCGCTTTCTCCGGCAGGCCGTAGTAGGTGATCCCGAGCCGCTCGCGACGCTCGAGAAGCTGCCGCTTCAGATCGGCGACCGACCCGTAGAGGAAGAACGGCGAATCCACGAGCTGCGCCGCCGTGCCCTTGAGCCGCGTCGCCAGGGCATCGAGCAGCGACCGCGGCTCGTCGCTCACGCCGGCATCGATGATGAAGACGTTCAGCTCGACGTTCGCGAAGCGCTCGCCGAGGGCGGCGCGCAGCACGTCGAGCTTGCGCATCGTCGCGCCCGTGGTCAGATCGCTGAGGACCGGATGGCCGTCGGCATTGAACTGCGGATTGAGCGCGATGATGTCCGCATGCTCCGCGGCGAAGCGGAGGATCCGCGGGCCGCCACCTCCGATCATGAGCGGCGGCCGGCGCCGCTTCGGCTGGAGCCGCGCGCCATGGACGGTGTAGAACGCGCCGCTCGCGTCGACGGCATCCTCCGCGAACAGCCGGTCCAGGAGGCGCACCGCCTCGATCATCCGGGACACCCGGACACCCGGCCGGTCATAGGCGATCCCCAGCATCTCGTAATCGCGGACGTACCAGCCCGCCCCGAGCCCGAGCTCCAC
>JANXXG010000300.1 GCA_025350745.1 Chloroflexota bacterium
TGCGTGATCTTGCCCGCGTCGACGGCGTCCTTGATCCGGGTGGCCGCCGATGCGTCGAGGGACTGGACGAGACCGTCGCGGGACTTGCCGGCGGTGTGGTTCGCGATGTCACCGAGGCTGTTGCCGGCCATGAGCTGCGTCTTGACCTGGTCCGCCGACACTCCGAGGTATGCAACGCTCGCCTTCAACACGTCGCCGGTGAGCTCGCGGAGCTTCGGGTGGCCGTCCTTGTGGTCGGCGGTGAGCGCCGCGATGATCGCGTCTTCCTGGGACTGGCTGATGACGTTCTTCGCGACGAGCGCGTCGAGCGCCGCCTTGAGCTTCGCGCGGCCCTTCTCAGCGTCCGCGACGCCGGTCTGCGTGTCCGGCGCGGTCATCGCGACCGCGTCGGTCTCGGTCGTCGCCGGCGTGGCCGCGAAGGCGACGCCGCCGAGGAGGCCCGCACCGAGGAAACCGGCAGTCGCGATCGCGACGGCCTTTGAGCGAAGGAGGGAGCCTGCGTTCATGTCCATGTTCTCCTGTGGGTGCCCGTCGTATCGGGCGTTCCATAGGTGTTATCGGACGGGTCGCCCGGGAGTTGCGCGTTCGCGGCTCCGGAGGGGATGGCTTTACGAGCTGTTAACCCTTCTTACGCGGCGCATACACCTTGAGGGCCCTTGGCTTCACGACGAACGTCTGGGGCAGGTTCCCCACGATCGCGCCGTCGGCGTGCACTCGTAGCTCGGACGTCGCGGAGAGGACGATCCGCGCACCCCTGTAGCGCCGCCCGCGCACGGGCCGGTCGCTGTTGCGGAACGCCGCGATCATCTCCCGGAAGACCCGTAGCCTGCCGTCGCCGAGGATGACGAGGTCGAGCCTGCCGTCGTCGACGCGGGCGCCGGGAGCGGCCTCGAGCCCCCAGCCGTACCAGGGGCCGTTGCTGACGACCGCCTGCAGGATGCGATGGCTATGGATCCGCCCATCGACATCGATGCGGACCCGAACGCTCCGCCTGCGGATGAGCGCGCCGAGCGCCGCGATCGCAAAGCCATGGTCACCGCGCTGGACGGCACGACCGGCGCTGAAGGCGTCGGCGTCAAGCCCGATCCCCGCCGCTTCGAAGAACAGCGTCTCCCCTACCTCGGCGACGTCGATCGCGCGCACGCTGCCCGATGCGATGACCTGGGCCGCCGCGCGATGGTCGTCACGCGGGATGTCGACCGACCGCGCGATGTTCATGTACGTGCCGAAGGGCAGGATCCCAAGGACGAGCTTGGTCCCGACGAGCGCGCGGGCGGCCGCGCCGACGGTCCCGTCGCCTCCGGCGACGAGGACCGCGTCATAGCCCTCGCGGACGGCGCGCGCGCCCAACTCGGTCGCCGTCGGGTGCTCGAGCCCGGTCTCGAAGAGGTCGATCGGGGCGAACGACTGGCCGAGCACGTCGAGGAGGGCCTCGACATCCGCGCGCGCGGTACCGCCGCCGGCAGCCGGATTGACGATGAGGAGAGCGCGGGTCACGCCCCCAGGTATGCACGTCCGACGCCATCGTCACGGAGCAGCGCTGCGCCGGTGCCGGTGAGCCCGATCCGGCCGAGCTCGAGGACGTAGGCCCGATCCGCCATCCGGAGCGCGCGCAGGGCGTTCTGCTCTACCAGAAGCATGGTCGTGCCGGCCAACTTGAGCTCTGCGAGGACCGCGAACACGGTCGCGACCATCTTCGGCGCGAGCCCCAGTGATGGCTCATCCAACAGGAGCAGTCGGGGCTTGGCGAGCAACGCTCGGGCGATCGCGAGGAGCTGCTGCTCGCCGCCGGAGAGGTTTCCCGCCGGGAGCCCGCGGCGTTCGGCGAGGATCGGGAAGCGCTCGTACATCGGTCGGACATCGGCCGCGCCGGACAGCAGCAGATTCTCGTGCACCGACATGCGCGCGAGGATCTCGCGGCCTTCGGGCACCTGCACGAGCCCGGCGGCGAAGATCGTGTGCGGCGGGGCACCGGCAAGCTCGCGGCCGCCAAGTCGGATCGATCCACGGGCGGGACGGATGAGCCCCGAGATCGCGGCGAGGGTGCTCGTCTTCCCTGCCCCGTTCGCACCGATGAGCGCGACGACCTCTCCCTGCCCCACCTCGAAGTCGATGCCATGCACGGCCTCGATCGGGCCGTACCGCACGACGAGGTCCCGGACCACGAGCATCGGCTCAGGCATCGTCGCCGCTCCCGAGGTACGCCTCGCGCACCACAGGGTCGGCCTGGATCTCGGCCGGGCCGCCTTCCGCGATCTTCCGGCCGAAGTTAAGGACGGCGACCCGCTCGCACGCGCCCATGACCAGTCGCACGTCGTGCTCGATCAGGATGATCGTGAGGCCGCCGACCGCGAGCTCCCGGAGCATCCCGCTGAGCGCCACGGACTCGGTCGCATTCATGCCGGCCGCCGGCTCGTCAAGGATGAGGAGCCGCGGCTCCGAGGCGAGTGCGCGCGCGATCTCGAGCCGTCGCTGATCCCCGTACGACAGCTCGGCCGCGAGCGCATCGGCCCGGGCACCGAGGCCGAAGCGGTCGAGGATCGCGCGCGAGGCGTCGCGCTCGATCGACCCAACGGCGCGGAACGGCACGAGGCTCGCAAGCACGTCGGACCGGCTGCGAACGTAGCGGCCAAGGAGCACGTTCTCGAGCACGGTCAGCCCTTTGAACAGCCGGATCGACTGAAAGGTGCGGGCGATGCCTCGCTTCGCAAGCTCGTGCGGACGCAGACGGGTGACGTCGGTGCCGCCGAAGCGGATCGTGCCGCCATCGGCGCGGAAATGACCGGAGATCAGATTGATGAGCGTGGTCTTGCCCGCACCGTTCGGCCCGATCAGACCGAAGACCTGCCCCTCGCCGACAGAGAGATCGACGGCGTTCACCGCGACGACGCCCCCGAACCGCTTGGTCAGTGCGCCGATCTGCAGCAGCTCAGGCGACATCCTGCGCTCCCACATGACGCAGACGGGCCGCGCGGCGAACGTCGAGCAGGGTGGCCAGTCCCCGGGGCGCGTAGACGATGACGATCACGAGGATCGCTCCCTGCAGGATGTCGCGGTACTCCTGCAATGGCTGGAGGACCGCGGGGAGCGCCGTGAGGACGACCGCGCCCATGATCGGTCCGATCACGTTGGGGATGCCGCCGACGATCGCGAACACGAGGATCTGGACGGCGCGGGCGAATCCGTATTCGTCGGGCTGGATCGCGAAGTTGAAATGCGCGGCAATCCCCCCGGCCCAGCCGGCGATGAGCGCGCCGAGCACGAACGCCGCGAGCTTGTACCGCCGCACCGGGATCCCCTGGCTCGCGGCCGCGACCTCGTCCTCGCGGATCGCCGACCACGCCCGGCCCACCGACGAGATCCGCAGCCGCGCACAGACATAGGTGATGACGAGCAGCGAGGCAAAGATGTGCCAAAGCTCGGTCTTCGGCGGGATCCCGACGAGCCCCTGGCCTCGGCCGGTGATGGGGATCGCGAGGATCGCTACGCGCACGACCTCACCGAAGGCGAGCGTGGCGATCGCGAGGTACACGCCGCGGAGCCGGAACACCGTGGCGCCCAGAGGCAGCGAGATCGCCGCGGCGAGGAGCGCGCCGCACAGGAGCGCGAGCGGGAACGGGAACCCGGCCTTCAGCGTGAGCAGGGCCGAGCCGTACGCGGCGATGCCCATGAACGCCGCGTTGCCCAGCGTGAGCTGGCCCGTATACAGCGTCAGCCAGACCGACAGCGCGAGGATGGCGTTGATGCCGATGAAGCCGATCGTCGTCTGGTACGCATCGAAGAACGCCTGGAGCTCTTCCATCTAGACCCGATCCACGGCGCGCTGGCCGAGGATGCCGCTCGGTCGTATGAGCAGCACGATGAAGAGCAGTCCGAAGGCGAACGCGTCGCGCAGCTCGCTTGGCAGGAACGTGAGGCTCGCGACCTCGCCGAAGCTAAGCAGGTAGGCGCCCAGCACGGCACCGGGGATGCTGCCCATCCCGCCGACGATCATCACCGAGAACGCCTTCAGCTCGAAGCCGAGGCCCATCTGAGAGAACGGTGAGTTCGTCGCGAATCCGTAGAGGGCGCCTGCGATGCCGCCGAGGCCGGCCGACAGGAAGAAGGTCGCCGCAATGGCTCGGTCCACATCGATCCCGAGCAGTCGCGCCGCTCGCGGGTTCTCCGCCAGCGCCCTGAGCTCGCGGCCGAGCCGTGACCGGCGCACGAGGAGGGTGAGGCCGACCATCAGCGCGACCGCGAGACCGATGATCACCGTCCGCAACGTATCGATCTGAAGCCCGGCGACGGTCATGACGTCGGCCGGCAACGAGCCCCTCGGATACGACTGCAGGTCCGGTCCGTACTTCAGCTGGATGAGCCGGATGACGATCAATGAAACGCCGATGCTTGAGATCATCGCGGAGAGCGGCGGCGCGTTCCGCCGGCGGAGCGGTGCGAACGCGACGCGATCGAGGAGCACACCGGCGCCGCCGCAGACCGCGAAGGCGATGACGACCGCGAGCGCCGCGGGCACGCCCTGCTGCATCGCAAACAGGGCGGTGAACGCCCCAAGGGTGAACAGCGCCGGATGCGCGAGGTTGAGGATGTCGAGGACGCTGAAGACCAAGGTGAAGCCGAGGGCGAACAGCGCGTAGATGCTGCCGATGAAGATCGCGTTGTAGATCTGGTCGGCCACGGGCGGAGGCTATATCAAGAGGACGGAGCCTCTCGGCCCCGTCCTCGTTCCTCACCGCGGTGGGCTCGCGCTAATTGATCTGGGTGAACTGGCCGCCCTTGATCTGGACGACGTAGACCTTCTGGTTCACATCGTGCGACGAGTTGAACGAGAACTCGCCGAGCGGCGTCTTCACGCCGGTCGTGAGCTCGATCTGGTCGCGCAGCTTGTCGTGCAGAATGCTCGTCACGTTCGGTGTCCGCTTGAGGGCATCGAGCAGGATGTAGATCGCCGAGTAGGCCTGCGCCGCGAACTGGTCGGGGTCGCTGTTGTACTTGGCCTTGTACGCGGCGACGAAGTCCTTGTTGACGGGGTCCGGGTTCGAGAGGTACCACGCGGCACCGGAAACAGCTCCCTCCGCGGCCGGGCCGGCCGAAGCAGCGATCGCTGGGGTGTTGAAGCCGTTGCCGCCGATCACGAGCTGACCCGGCTTCTTCTTGGCGACTTCTTTGAGGATCAGGATCGCGGGTCCGGCGAGCGAGCTGTCGACGATCGCGTCCGGTGTCTCCGCAAGAGCCGCGGTCACCTGCGCCGAAAGATCGACGTCCGTCTTCGAGAACGCGATCTCCTTCTTGATCGTGATGCCGGCCGACTCGTGGCTCTTCTTGTAGATCGCGAAGCCGTCCGAGCTGATCTTGTCGTCTTGCGCGT
>JANXXG010000335.1 GCA_025350745.1 Chloroflexota bacterium
GGCCGCCGACGAACGCCTCGAACCAGGTGTGGAAGTCCATTGGCACATCGGGTGGCTCGATCGCGATGTCCGGGAGGTAGCCGAAGGTGTACCGCGCGGGGATGTTCATCGCCCGGCAGAGTGCCACTGCGAGCAGCGCGAAGTCGCGGCATACGCCCGCGCGCTGCTGGTAGATGTCCCAGGCGGTCGTCGCGGGCGTCGACGAGCCGTTCTTGAATTCGATGCTCGTGTGCACCCAGTCGCAGATCGCCTGGATCCGCGCCCAGGTCCGCGCGGTGCTCCCGAAGAGCTCCCAGGCCACATCCATCAGCTTGTCCGACTCGATATAGCGGCTCGGCAGGGTGAAGACGAGCGCATCGTCGGGAAGATCCTCGACCGCGTGCAGCGCGGCGTCGGGCACGACCGGGTCGGGCGTCTCCGGGATCTCGACCACGGCGTCATACCGGATGGTCGATGTGCCTTCCGGTGCGAGGAACCGCCAGCAGTTGTTGCCGTAGAGATCCTGGTACTCGTGGATCCCGAGCTCAGGGTCGGCCCAGGTGGACTCGTAGACCAGCACGTGATCGGCATCGGCCCGCGGCCGCACGAGCATGAGCGTGGGCACGGGCGCGGTCGTCTCCCAGACGAACTCGCAGCCGACACGGATGCGCATCCGGAAAGTCTAGCGAGCCAGGAAGCGCAGACCATCGGCGGGAGCATCCTTGGCAAAGCACAGGACCGCATACGCGCCGAGCCCGTTCGGCTCGAGCAGCACATCGATGGCCGAGCGCTTGCTCGCCGCCCGGAGCTGGTCCAGCGGGTCCGTCGGCCGGCCGTACGCCTCCCGCACCCCCAGACCGATCAGCGCGTCGCGCTGGGTGGTGATGCCGGCAAGGGCCAGGCCGGCGCCTTCGGCCGCGCGCCGGATGGCCGTGAAGTTCACGCTCGCTGTGAGGTCGTGCTCTCCGGGAGCCTCGAGCGCGTTCGACACGAGCCGGTGCCGGGAAAAGCCGCGAACGGTCCCCGCGCCCGCGCGAGTGAGGAGATCCGCTTCGTCGCCCCCGTAATCGATGACGAGCACGTAGCCCTGGCCGACCGACGCGGCGAGCTGGGCGATCCAGCTCTCTGCGCCCAGGCTCACCTCCCACCGCCCGCCGACGGGCAGGCTGTCCGGCACGCGATAGCGGAGGTCCGGGTGGCTCGGTGCCCGCAGCATCTCGACGAGCGCGCCGTCCTTGACGTCCACGAAGACCTCACGGAGCCCCTCGTCGGCGCGCACCAGGACGTGGACCGGGAACGCATCGAGGACCTCGTTCGCGAAGACGACCCCGCGGATCGGCGCGAGGGTCCGGGCGACCGAGGCCCAGCGAAGCTCACGGCCTTCGAGGGCGAGGGCCTGCTGCTCGCGAAGCCGTGGCGAGACCTCGATGATCGCCGGCCGCGCGCCACGACCCGCCTCCGGCCGGTCTTTCGTGAGCGCGTCGAGCAGGTCGCGCATCAGGATCCCCCGCCCCGCGCCGGCCTCGACGACATCCCATTGCGCCGGCTTGCCGATCGCGACCCAGCAATCGACGGCAGCGCGCGCGAGGGCCCGGCCGAACGCCGGGCCGAGCTCCGGGGATGTCAGGAAGTCCGCACCGTCGAATCCGATGGCGGCCTTCGTCGTGTAGTAGCCATCCTTCTCGTCGTAGAGGGCCGCATCCATGTAGTCCGCGAACGTGATCGGACCGCGGGCCTTGATGCGCTGGGCCAGGCGATCGAGGAGGGTCACGCGAGCAGCATCGCGCGGATCGCCTCCAGCTGCTCAGGCAGTACGCCAGCGACCCGCAGATACGGCGCCCCACCGCCGAACGCCGAGCGCAGGGCGGCGAGGACCTCGGACATCACCCACGCGCGCCGCGCGATCGCATCGTCGATGTCGGCCGCGCGCTCCGGGTTGGCCGCCTTGAAGCGCGTGTAGTCCTCGGCGAGCTCGACGTCGCTTGCCACGTAATCGGCCACGATCTCCTCGTCCGGTGCACCGATGGCCGCGAGCAGCGTCGCGATGACGATCCCTGTGCGATCCCTGCCGGCCAGGCAGTGCAGGACGACCCCTGGCTCGGACTCGGCGATGGCGATGACCGCGACACCGAGACCCATCTCGGGGCCGGCGATGCGGCGCAGCTCGTCCGGCAAGGTGCCGTCAAGCGCCGCTCGGTGAAGGCCCATGACCCGCACCGCGGCAAACGGCGCGTGCCGGTACGCGAGACCCGCGCGGTATGGGCTTGGATCTGCCGCGACCTCCTCCTCGGTCCGGAGATCGACGACGCTCCGGATCCCGTGCGCCCGGATCGCCACGCGGCCGGCGGCGGAAAGGCCTCCGATGATCGACGCCCGCACGAGCCGACCGCGTGCGATCGTGGTCTCGGCACAGGTGATGCCGCCGAGATCGCGCACGTTGAGGCAGGCGTCCCAGACGAGACGCCGGTCGGACGGGGCTAGGCGTTCCAACGCGGTGGTCCCGGCGGACGGATCTCCGGGGGCCGGATCGCGTCGCGCTGCGAGTCGGCGGCGAGCGGGATGTGCTCGGACGGCTTCCAGGTGCGCGCCGCCGCGAGTTCCTCCTTCGCGAGGACCGTCACGCCGAAGCGCTGGTACGTGGAGAGCTCGAAGTTGGGGGTTTCGCCGAGCGCGCCGTGCGGACACACCTCGACGCAGTCGCCGCAGTAGATGCAGCGCACGACGTCGAGCTCGTAGGTCTGGAGATCGCGCTCCCGCATCATGAGCGCGCCGGTCGGGCACGTCTCGGCGCACGCACCACAGGACACGCAGTCGGTGTAGCTGAGCGAGACGTTCCACGGCGTCGTCACGATCGAGTCGTACCCGCTGCCCATGAGGCCGTAGCAGTTCGCGCCGATGACGTCCCGGCAGATCCGCACGCACTGCGTGCAGTTGATGCACTTGTTGAGGTCGCGAAGGATGAAGTCGTGGCTGAAGTCGTACTCATAGTCGTGGTACTCGACCGGCTCGCCCCGGTGGAACTTGTTCTCGGTAAGGCCGTGCTCGAGGGATAGCCGCTGGAGGTCGCATTGCCCGACGTCGGGGCACACGCACTGGAGGCAACGCGCCGCTTCCTTCTCAGCGGCCGCCTTGTCGTAGCCCTTCTCGATGAGCTCGAAGCTCTTGACCCGGTCCGCGAACGGCAGGAACGGCATCCGGACCTGCGGCTCCTCGGGCTTGTAGGGCACGATGTCGATGAGCTCGGGGACCTCTTCTTCCGCGCGGAGCTCCTCGGCAACGATCGACATGTCGTCACCGGCCAGGTAGCGGTCCATCGCCTTCGCGGCGAGCTTGCCCTGGGCAACGCACTGGATGACGGTGACCGGACCCATCTGTGCGTCACCGCCGGCGAAGACGCCGGGGCGGTCGGTCATGAGCGCGCCGCTCGCCACGATCGTCTCGCGGCGGGTCTTGCGTACACCGGGGGTCGTCTCCATCCAATCGAGCACGGGCGACTGGCCGATCGCCGGGATCACCGTGTCGCACTCGATGATGAACTCCGAGCCCTCGACCGGGACCGGTCGCTGGCGACCGCTCGCGTCGCGCTCGCCGAGGGCCATGCGCTGGAACTCGACGCCGCCGGCGCGGCCGTTCTTCTCGACGATCCGGACCGGCGCGGCGAAGAACTCGAGGGTGATCCCCTCGTGCTCGGCGTCGTCGACCTCGGTGTAATGGGCACCCATCTCCTTGCGGCCTCGCCGATAGACGACGGTGACGTCGGCACCGAGCCGGCGTGAGCTCCGGGCGCAGTCGAACGTGGTGAAGCCGCCTCCGAGGACCACGACCTTGTTCCCCTGCCCGACCGGCACGGGATCGCCCGAGGCGTTCTGGCGGAGGTAGCTGATCGCCTCGATGACTCCGGGCAGGTCCTCGCCCGGAATGCGCAGCGCGTTGCTGGTCCAGGCACCGATGCCGAGGAAGATCGCGTCATACCCCTGCGCGAATAGGTCGTCGATCGTGAAGTCCCGGCCGAGCTTCATGCCGCCCTTGAACTCCGCGTCGCGAAGCTGCCAGACGGAGTTGAGCTCCTTGTCGAGCTTCACCTTCGGGAGCCGGTACTCCGGGATCCCATACCGGAGCATGCCGCCCTGCTTCTCCATCATGTCGAAGACCGTCACGGCGTGACCCTTCAGCGCGGCGTAATACGCGCAGGTCAGGCCGGCCGGGCCCGCGCCGATGACCGCGACCCGCTTGCCCGTCGTGGCCTCCTGCGGGAAGGGCGTCGGTGCGACATCCATCTCGAGGGACAGCTCGCCGCCATACCCGTGACACTGGCGGATGGCGATCTCCTCCTCGACGAGACCGCGACGGCAGACCTCCTGGCAGGGCGCCGGACAGACCAGTCCCAGGGCGTACGGGAACGGGAGGACCTCTTTCACCAGGCGCGCGGCCTCGACATGCTGGCCCTTGGCCATGAGCTCGAGGTACCCGGGGATGTCGATGTGTGTGGGGCAGCCGATCTGGCATGGGGGCATGCAGTACGCGTTGTGGTCCGAGAGGATGTATTCGAGGTTCTGCTTGCGCATATCGAAGAGGCCGTTGCTCGTGGCGGTCACCTTCATGCCCGCTTCGGCCGGCAGGTGGCAGCTCGGCATCGGCCGGTCGTAGCCCTCGATCTCGACGAGGCACATCCGGCAGGCTGCGGCCGGCGCCAGCTTCTCGTCGTCGCAGAGCGTCGGCACGTTGAAGCCAGCGCGCTGGGCGGCGCGGAGGATCGACTCGCCGACGACTGCGGTGACGACCTTCCCGTCGATCGTGATCTCGCAGATCGGCTGGCCCGAGGGGATCTCGCCGTGATGCGACACGGTGGGGATCTGCGACTCCGCGGGCTGGGTCTGTTCGATGAGGCTCATGGCTGCGATCCGCTCATCATGGCTGCGATCTGCTCATCATGGCTGCGCCATCGTCTCATAACGCCGGGATCGGGCGGGAGCACAGGTGCCGGTCGGGCAGCGGTGGTCGGTGATGTGCGACGCGTAGTCGCCGGCGAACTCGCTCATGGTGGTGCGCAGGATGGACGCGCTGGTGATCCCGAAGCCGCAGAGCGAGAACCGGTCGAGATGATCGGCGAGCTCCCCAAGCCACGGTAGGTCGTCCGCCCGGCCGAGGTCCGAGTAGATGCCCTCGAGGATGCCTTCCACCCGCTTCGTCCCGACGCGGCAGGGCACGCAGATCCCGCAGGTCTCCTTCGCGAGGTAGTCGAACAGGTGGGCGGCCTCGTTCACGATGCACACGTCCGGCCCGATGACGCGGATCTGCGCTGACCCAAGATGCGTTCCCGCGGCCTTCAAGGTCTCGTAGTCGAAGACGACGCCGGTGCGGGTCGCGTTCAGGATGCCGCCGGTCGGTCCTCCGATGTGGAGCCCCTTCATCGTCGCCGCCGGCGATCCACCGGCGTGCTCCAGGATCTCCCCGACGGTCACGCCGAAGGCCACTTCGTACACCCCTGGCGAGCCCACTGCGCCGGTCACGGACACGAGCTTCGTTCCGGGCGTGGCGGCCGTGCCGACGCGCCTGAACGCCTCCGCGCCGTCACGCACGATCAGCGGGAGCGCCGCGAGCGTCTCGGCGCTCGAGATGACCGTCGGCCGAAGGAGCAGACCCTGCGTCGCGGGATACGGCGGGCGTTGCCTGGCCATGGCGCGACGCGATTCCAGCACGGCGAGCAGCGCGCTCTCTTCGCCACCCATGAAGCCCCCGGGGCCGAGCGCGATCTCGACGACCAGATCACCCAGGCTGGACCGGGCGCTCGCCAGTGCACGCTCGACCGACGCGCGGGCCGCCGCGGCCTCGGGATGCAGATAGATGTAGCCGCTGGTCGCGCCGATGGCCGACGCCGCTATCGCGAGTCCCTCGATGACGAGGTCCGGCCTGGCGAGGAGGATCGTTCGCGACAGCGGGCTCCCGGGATCCGCGTCATAGGCGTTCGCGACGACATACGAGCTGCCGCCGCCCGCCGCGGCTCGGGCGGTCGCGAGCTTTCGGGCCAGTGGAAAGCCCCCGCCGCCGCGCCCGCGCAGGCCGCTCGCCTCGATGAGCGCGATGAGCTGCTCGGGACCCATCGCCCGCGCCCGATCGCGCTCGTGGGCCGCGGTGATCGGGGTGTCGAGGATCCGGTACGGCGTGCTAGTCGGCAAACGCGGGCTCCATCGGATGGGTCACCTCGTGCTCGTGCAGGCGGTCGTGCGATGGCGCGGGGCTCTGATCCGGCCACAGGCCGGCGATCGCGACGTTGCCGGTGTATCGGCGTCCACCGCGCGGGATCGCCGTGCCCTGCCCAGCCGGCGCGCCCCGGAAGTTCGAAAGGAGCGACGCGGTCGTGTAGAGGTGCGTCATCTGGAGCCCGAACACGTCAGCGATGCGCTCGGCCGCGCTCCACGGGAGATAGCCGTAGGCCGCGTTCGTCGCGTAGAGCACCCGTGTGAGCCGATCGGCGCCCGCCGGGTTCTCGCGAAGGATCTTGTCGACGAGACCGAGATCGAGCCCACGCTCGGACTCCGCCGGGACAGTGACCACCGCGTTCGAGAGCGGGCGGCGATCACCGTACGGGGCGGTCTGCACCATCCGGATCCGGTAGTACGAGGCTCGCGGCGCGATCGGCGGGCGCTTGCGGAAGCTGTTGCGGAAGGTGTATGAGATCGAGATCGCCCGGGGCGGGCAGGCCTTCTCGCACATGAGGCACGACTCGCATTTGAAGATGCTGGTCTCGGGCTCGAGCAACAGCGCGATCAGGCCGCGGCTGCGCTCCGGCAGCTCCCGCTTCTCGTACGGGTACTTGCGGGTCACGCTCTTCCGCATGAACACGTGGCTCAGCGTCCGTTTCATGCCGGTGAGGATCCCGAGCATTACTGGTACGGCCCGATCATCTGTCCACGTCCCCGAGCACGATGTCAATGGAGCCGAGGATCGCGACGGCGTCGGCAACGAGGCGGCCCTGCAGGAGCAACGGGAGGATCTGCAGGTTGTTGAACGACGGGCCGCGCATCTTGGCGCGGAATGGATTCGGGGCCGAGCCGCCCGAGCTGATCATGTAGATCCCGACCTCGCCCTTCGCGCCCTCGACCGTGTAGTAGGCCTCACCCTTTGGGCACTTCCAGACGTGGCCGAGCCGCGCGCGCACGGCACCGCCCGGCAGGTTCGCGATGCACTCGCGGTCGACCTCGACCGAAGCGCGCAGCTCGCCGAGCCGGACCTTATAACGGGCGTACGCGTC
>JANXXG010000366.1 GCA_025350745.1 Chloroflexota bacterium
TCCGTTGAGACGCCGGCCGTTCCGGTGAAGTTCACGTTGAAGGACTACAAGTCCGACCTACACAACGATTGGTGTCCAGGCTGCGTCGCACCGGACACCCGCATCGTGATGGCCGACGGCAGCAGTCGTCCTGTCGCCGACGTGGTCGCTGGCGACCGTGTTCTAGCGCACGACGGTGAGGCGCACACGGTGTTGCAGCCGACCTCCCACCGGCACAACGACACGATGCGGCGAGTTCAGATCAGTGGACATGGCGACCTCGTCATCACGCGCGATCACCCGATGTTCATCGTGCGTCGCGAGATGGCCCTCGAGAGAGATGCATCGTCGAAAGCCGACTGGGTCGCGGCCGAGGATGTTCAGCCCGGAGACTACGTTGCGTACCCCCAGACGGCGTTGGTGGCCGCGGGACAGCAGGGCGACCGCCCGAACTACGGCTTGCGGTCGATCGTCTCGAATGAAGAGTTCGCGTACGACGCGATCGTCCATAACCTCGAGGTCGAGGGCGCGCATTCCTATCTGACCGTCGGCGCCACGCTTCACAACTGCGGCGATTTTGGGATCCTCACCGGTGTCCAGATGGCGCTCGCGCAGCTCAATCTCGATCCCGACAAGGTCGCGTGCTTCTCCGGCATCGGCTGCTCGGGGAAGACGCCGCACTACATCAAGGCCTACGGCTTCCACACCCTGCATGGCCGCGTCCTCCCGGTCGCGACCGGCGGCCGCCTCGTGAACAGCTCGGTCACGGTCCTCGCGATGGGCGGCGACGGCGACGGGTACGGCATCGGCGCCGGCTACTTCGTGAACTCGGGTCGCCGCAACCTCGACTTCACGTACATCGTTCACAACAACAACGTGTACGGCCTCACCAAGGGCCAGGCCTCACCGACCCTGGGCAAGGGCAAGAAGACGAAGTCGATGCCCGAGCCGGCCATCCAGGACGGCATCAATCCGATCGCGATGGCCGTCGCCGCGGGCTACACGTTCATCGCCCGGGCGTACGCGCTCGAGCCGAAGTATCTCGCCGGCATCATCGCGAAGGCGATCCAACACAAGGGATCGGCCCTCGTCGACGTGCTGCAGACGTGCCCCACATACAACGACCTCTACACGAAGGAGTGGTACGAGGGCGCGGACCTGCCCGAGAAGAAGTCACGCCTCTATAAGCTCGAGGAACAGGGCTTCGACGGCAAGGTGAAGGACGTCACCGACAAGTCCGAGATCATCATGAAGAAGGCCGCCGCCGTCGCCCGCAGCTACGAGACCGAGCCCATTCCGGTGGGCATCTACTACCAGGCCGAGCTCCCGACCTATGAGGACGGCGTGAACGCGCGGATCCCCGACCTTGCGGACAAGCCGCTCGTCGATATCGACACATTCCACCGCGACGTGACCCCGCTCCTGGACGCGATGCGCTAGCGGTCGACCACCGCTGCGATCGTCGCGCCCTGACCGAGCTCCGTCATCGTCTCGAGGATTCCGGTATCGATCTGCACGTGACGCACGCTACCGCCTGACGTGAAGTACGCGAACGGGTAGAACGCCATGATCCCGAACTGCGGTGCGCCGGTGAGCCGGCCCGCGAGGCGCTGCGATGCCTGCGGCGCGATGACGCGCATCGCCATGACCCGCAGCCATGACCCATCGGTATCCGTCTGGGCGATCACGGCGGTGGCCGACGCGTTCGCGATCGCCAGGCCATCGGGCAGCACGGTCCCGGTCCACGCGGCCGGCCACCGGATGGGCGTCAACGTCGTTTCGCCATAGCCCGCCGTCGCGAAGCGCCGGTCTGGTGTGACGGCGTAGATGGTGCCCTCGTTGGCCATGACCGCTGCCGCGAGGCCAGGCATGAGCGGTGCAAGTAGTGTCGTCGCGCCTCCGTGGAGCTCATTCACCGCGATCTCGCCGGTCGCCAGGCACACGATGGCGAGGCGGATCTGGCTCGCGAGCAGGCGATCGCCACAGCCCGGCTTCTCGATCACCGTGCCGAGCGGCTTCAGGGTCAGCCGTTCGTACGCGTCGACCCAGGCGTGGCGCACGTCGCTCTTCAGCACCAGGACCCGCCCATCGACGGCGGTCGCGATCGCGCGCTGCGGCGCGACCAGCCCGATGTCGGAGCGGCTTGCACGTTCCACTCCGGTGCCGAGATCGAACGTCCGCAGGCGGACCGCAGCTGTCTCGAGACCGTCGAGCACGTAGAGCCAGCCGGCGGCGGTCACGGTGTCGGTAGCGACCTGGGCCTTGCCTCGCGTCGCGATCGCATACCGGGTGAAGTGATTCAAGAGCGTGACCGCGCTGACCTTCTCCGCGTCCGCGACGAACACGGTCTGCTGGGGATAGAACCCCATCATGTCGTCCATGTTGAACGTCGGCGTCGGGCTTTGCGACGCTGTCCGTGCCGCGGCTTGCGGGGCGCCGCCGCCCGGGGGCGCGGCGGCGACTCCCCGTCCGCCGGCATCCCCGCAAGCCGCCAGGAGGACCATCGCGGTCACAGCGAGGACGGCTCGTAGTCGCATCAGGCCGCCTCGATGGTCCGTGTCAGGCGGCGCGGCCGCCGCACGAGGGTCAGACCGACGATCGACCAGAACGCGATGGCGCCTGCCGCGATG
>JANXXG010000338.1 GCA_025350745.1 Chloroflexota bacterium
TGCGCGTGTCGACGCGCGCCACGAACGTCTGGCCGCCCGCGGAAAGGTGCAGCTGGAACTCGTTGCCCAGGAACTCGACGACCTCGACGCGCGCGTCGATCGCGACGTAGGCGCTCTGATCCGGCCGGACACCGGCGTCGATGTCCTCCGGACGGATCCCGACGGTGACCTCGCGGCCCGCGGATCGCGTGGTGCCCGCCTTGAGCGGAGCCTGGAAGAATCCGGCGTCCGCGACAGGTGCCTCCACCGATCCGGTGAGCTTTGCGGGAAAGAAGTTCATCGCGGGCGAGCCGATGAAGCCCGCGACGAAGATGTTCGCCGGGTGCGCGTGCAGGTTCTCCGGCGTGTCGATCTGCTGAAGCAGTCCGTCCTTCATGACCGCGATCCGATCACCCATCGTCATCGCCTCGACCTGGTCATGCGTGACGTACACGGTCGTGCGCTTGATCCGTTGATGCAGCTTCTGCAGCTGCGCGCGGGTCTCGATACGGAGCGCGGCGTCGAGGTTGGACAGCGGCTCATCCATGAGGAAGACCGCCGGCTCGCGCGCGATGGCCCGGCCGACCGCGACGCGCTGGCGCTGACCGCCGGACAGCTCCTTGGGCTTGCGCTTGAGCAGCTTCTGCAGGCCGAGCATCTCGCCGACCTCGGCGACGCGGCGATCGATCTCGGCCTTGTCCATGCCGCGGAGCTTGAGGCCGAAGGCGATGTTGTCGAACACGCTCATGTGGGGATAGAGCGCGTAGTTCTGGAACACCATCGCGATGTCCCGGTCCTTCGGCGCGACGTCGTTGACCAGCCGCTCGCCGATGAAGATATCGCCGCTCGTCTGCTCCTCGAGGCCGGCGATCATCCGCAGGGCCGTCGTCTTGCCACAGCCGGAGGGTCCGACCAGGACGAGGAACTCCTCGTCATTCACCTGGATCGAGAGATCGTTCACCGCGAAGACGGACTCGCCGAACTTCTTGGTCACGTGATCGAACGTGACAGTGGCCATGTATCCCCTCCGACGTGCTGAGCGGCCCAAAGTATGTCACGGGAGGTCGGTCAGGAGCCTCGTGAGCGACGGGCGCCGCGGACCCTGCTCGGCCGCTCCGCCGACCCATCGCGCGCGGATCGCATTCGCACGCGAGACCTGCGCGCCCGCCACGAGCCTCCCAAGGATCCGCACGCGGTACGCGACCGCGCCGGCGGGCGGCTCGACCTCGACGGTCACCCGCCTCTGGGGACCGACGCGGACGAACGGCGAGTCGATCGTCGCGAGCTGGCGTGACCGCCGGTCGCCGACCGCGTAGTAGGCGATGCGGACGAACGCCTCGGCGATATCCGGATCATCGACGGCGAGGTCGATCGTCAGGCGAGCGGATGACGGGAGCGTCCGGAGGGCGCTCTCGACCCCCCAGGCCCGCCCGTCGGGGATGCCGATGACGAGCCCGCCGGCGTCGCGGTCGAGGAAGCCGCGGGGTGTCGTCCGGCGGAACGGTCCGCCCGGATCCGCGGATGCGGGCGAGCCCACAAGAAGCAGTACGAGCAGCACGGGCGGAAGAAGGACACGGCGCATTCGCCCCGACGATGGAGCAGGACCGGCGTGCTGTCGCGGGGTCATCCGTTCACGAGGTCGCCCTATTGACGCGACTACGCGAACTCGATCTCCCAGGTCCCGATCTCGAACGCCTCGAGGGTCGCGGCGGCGGAGCCGTAACGCAGCTCGAGCGGTGCCGCGGTCCGGACCACGTCGAGGCCGGTGTTGCCGAGTGCCTGATCGCCCTCGCGGAGGTCGAGCGGTCGCGAGGCGCGCACCGGTCGCGCGAAGCGGAGCGTCGTGTGCGCGAGATCCTTCCCCGGATTCACGAGGCGGACAATGAGGCGATCGCGGGTCCGCGCCCGGATGGCCGAGAGTGTCACCGCGGGATCGCCGTCCAGGAAGCAGAACGACCGCTCCTCGCCGGCACCCGTTCCCAGCCAGGCGGGCGACAGGAACTCGCGGATCGCTCGCGCGGCCAGCGGGACCCCGAGTCCCTGGCTCAACGGCACGACGCAATACCGGAACGAGAGCTCGCCCAGGCACTGCGCGGAGGGCGTCTCAACGCGCGGCCCGGCATCGCCGCGTCGCTCGGGCAGGTCGCCGCGCGACAGCCAGCCCACGGACCGGAAGAGGGTGACCGCGATCGCGCTCCCGTCGCTCAGCACCGAGTACTCGCGGAGCCCATCGGCGCCGATAGCGATGCCGGTCGAGTCCTTCTGGACCGCGACCATGTCGTGGAAGCACCGCTCCGGCGTCGGCGGCTCGACCCAGCCCCGCTTGCGCTCGATCCGATTGTCGCGCTCGATGAGCGCGAAGCCGGCGCCGGCGGTGTGGGTCGCGGTCCGCAGCCCCGTGTCGAACACGGCTTTCAGCCGATGATCGCGAGAGGCATTCGTCACGGTCGCCGTCACGTCGACGCGCGAGGTGCCCGCGTCGACGGAGATGACGAACCGGACCCTGCTGTCCACGAGCTCGGGGCGGCGAGCGAGGCGATCGTCCCGGAGCGACGATGGCAGGCGCAGCGGCACGTCCACCGTCACGATCGCCCGATCACCCTCGACCCGCGTGGCCCGACGGCCGGCGAGCCCTTTCGACGTGATCGTCGGACCGGCGTACGAGTACGTGTACTCGTCGCCACGATCGCCTTCGTCCACGAGCACGTTCTGGCGCGGGCTGCGGGTCTCGGTGGCGCGGTCGATGATGATGAAGCTGCCGTCCTCGCCGACCTCTACCCGCATCCGTTCGTTCACGATGACGCCCGCCTCGGGGGCGCTGACGCCTTCCGTTCGGCCACGCACCGCCGGGGTCACGCCGAGCGGCGCGCAGCTGATGACGGTGAGCCGGCCATTGATCGGGACCACCGCGTCGCGCACCCAGGGCACCGCGCTCCACACGACCTGCGCGCCGCCCACGCCCGCCAGCCGGCCGGAGAGCTCGCCCACGACCCGTTCGCCCTCGCTGCGCACGCGCGCGAAGCGGGGCCGCATGTCGAGATCGTGCACGGCGTCGATCGAGCAGCCGCAGATCGAATCGTGCGGGTGGTTCTCAAGCAGCGTCCGCCACAGCGACCGCAGCGTCGCGCTGGCGGTGCCGCCGCTGAACGCATCGAGCGGCTCGCACCGCTCGAGCAGGAGCCGCTCGCAGGCCGCGTTCTCCTGTTTGATCCAGGCGCGAGTGGAGTTGACGCCGCGGAGGATGGGCCGGTACTTGCCGGAGACCATCTCGCCGACGAACACGCCGCGCGGCGCCGGCAGCGCGGCGACGAACTCCTCGAGGCTCGCGATCTTCGCCCGGGTGCGCGGCGCGACCCGGCCGATCGCCTGCACTGCTTCCGGCAGCCGCTCGAACGCCGAGGTGTGATCGGTCCCCACCATGAACAGGAGTGCGTCGCCGGCGGCGTACGGGGCGGTGCGGTCCATGATCCGGGGCAGCATCTTCCGGACCTGGCGCCCGACGTCCAGGACGGGCGTCGAGCCGTCGGCGACCAGCGGCAGGGCATTGTCATAGTGCGCGACCTGATGCGAGGCGAGCACGCGATCCCCGGAAGGCGACTCCCACTTGAACTCGCTGCCGAGCTCCTCGCCCGAGTCCCCAACGCCGCGAGCGAACACGTAGCTGCCATAACCGAAGCCGCGGAGAAGCTGCGGCATCTGCGCCGGATGCCCGAACGGATCGGCGACGTAGGCGACCCGCGACGCGCGGCCGAATGATCCGGCGACGCGCAGCCCCTCCTGGAAGTTGCGGACGAGCGACTCGCCGCACACGAGCAACAGGTCCGCGAGGACGTACCACGGCCCGATGAGCAGCCGGTCCGCCCGGACGAGCGCCTCGATGCGGGGCCGGTCCTCGGGCCGGAGCGCGAGGTGGTCCTCGAGCGGGATCGTCTGACCGTCGAAGGTGAATGAGCTGAAGCGCGGCTCGCGCTCCAGAAGATCGAGCAGGGCACCGACCATCAGCACGAGCCGGCCTTGGAAGGCACCGAACCGCTCGTACCACTCGCGATCCCAGTGGGTGTGCGGGACGACGAACGCCCGCCACGGGTAGAGGCGCAGGACCCAGGCAACGATCGCCGGCGCAGCGAGGCCCCAGGCGATGCCGACGATCGCGCCACCGAGCGCGTCGAGCGGATAGTGGACGCCGACGAACACGCGCGACAGCCCGACGGCCAGCGCGAGCAGCAGGGCGAAGGGCCGGTAGCGCGGGAAGCACTGCCCGAATGCGACCGCTGCACCGAATGCGAGCGCGGTATCGCCGGACGGGAACGAATACGAGGCCGGCCCGGGGATGATCGGCTGGAGCGCGTCCGGTATCGCGAGGAACGGGCGAGGGCGGCGCACGAGGACCTTGATCGTCTCGGCGGTGGCCCACGCGAGGACCATCCCGTTGAAGATCGTGAGCGCCACCCAGAGGCCACGGCGGCCGCCGCGGGTGCGCCACAGCACGATCCCGAGCAGCCACCACTGGAGACCCTGGAAATTGAGATAGGTGACGACGATCGCGACGATCGCGATCAGCGGATTGCGCGCCGCGACGATCGCCGTGTAGAGCTGTTGGTCGAACGCGAAGAGCTGGTCCATCAGCGCGCGCGGAGGTGTCGCCAGATGAAGAGCCCGACGCCCGCCACGATGGCGCCGGCGACGAGGTAGTCGAGGCCCTTCAGGTCGTGCTTCAGATCCGTCCAGTGCTCACCGAGGACCATGCCGCCCCACACCAGGAGCATCACCCACGGGATCGCGCCGAGGATGGAGAACAGCAGGAAGCGCCAGAGCGGCATGCGCGCGATCCCCGCGGGGACCGAGATGAACGTTCGAACGATCGGGAGCATCCGCGAGGCAAAGACGGTCACGTCGCCCCAGCGCCTGAAGTGGCGGTCCGCGGCATCAAGGTCATGGGTCGAGATCAGGATGTATCTGCCGTAGCGCTCGAGCAGCGGCCGGCCTCCGAATGCGCCGACCCCGTAGGCGATGAGCGATCCGAGGGTGTTGCCGGTCACACCGGCGATGACGGCGCCCCAGTAGGACCAGGGCTGACCGGTCAGCGGCTCGGACACGCCGCGCGCGACGCTGAAACCGGCCAGGGGAAGGATGAGCTCGCTCGGGACCGGGATGGCCGCGCTCTCGATGGTCATGGCGAGGAGCACGCCGAGGTAGCCGAACGCCGCGTAGGCGCGTTCGAGCAACGGCAGGACAGACGCGTCGAGGGCCTCGAGCACGTCGTTATCATCGGGCTTGAGGAACAGGGGCGGGTCCGGAAGAGATTCGACCGGGGAGACGCCCATGCGCCAAGCGACCGCGTCAGCGCTCGACGACCGGCTCCGGCACGGCCTTGCCCGCGTCGGCAAGGCGGACCTGCTGGTCGGGATCCCGAGCTTCAACAACGCCCGAACGGTCGGTCACGTCGCACGGACCGTGGCCCTGGGTCTGCGCACCCACTTCCCCGGCTCGACGCCCGTCATCGTCAACGCCGACGGCGGCTCGACCGACGGCACAAGTGACGTCGTGGCCCGGTCGACCGGCGACATCGCGACGATCGCGGGCGCGTACGTCGGTCCGCCCGGCAAGGGTTCCGCGTTCCGGGCGATCTTCGAGATCGCGACCCAGCTCGGCGTGCAGGCGTGCGCGGTCGTGGACAGCGACCTCCGCAGCATCACGCCCGAATGGATCGAACGGCTGATCTCGCCGATCCGCGGCGGCAGCGCGGACTACGTGACCCCTCTGTACGCGCGGCACAAGTTCGACGGCACGATCACAAACAACGTCGCCTACCCGCTCACCCGCGCGCTCTACGGGCTTCGGCTCCGCCAACCGATCGGCGGAGAGTTCGGATTCGGTCCGGCGCTCGCCCGCGACTTCCTCGATGGAGCCGCGCTCGGCGGTGCCGATGTGTGGTCCACGGATGTTGCGAGATTCGGCATCGACATCTACATGACGACGACGGCCCTGGTCACCGGCCGGCGGGTGGTGCAGGCATTCCTCGGCGCGAAGATCCACGACCCGAAGGACCCTGGAGCGGATCTCGCCCCGATGTTCGGCCAGGTGGTGAGCACGCTGTTCCGGCTCGCGCTCGCTAACCCCGAGCGGTGGACGAGCGTGCGCGACTCGAAGCCCGCGGCGATCGTCGGCGCGATCGAACCGGTCGAGCCTGAGGTCGTGAACGCGAGCGTCGAGATCCTGCGGCAGAAGTACGCGGCCGGCCGCCAGGAGCATCAGGCCGTCTGGGGCGAGATCCTGAGCCGCCCGGTGCCCGATCGCGTGGACGACGCGGCCTGGGCGCGCATCGTCTTCGACTTCCTGCTCGCATCGCGGTCCCATCCGGACGAGACGCAGCGGTACGTGACCGCCCTCGTACCGTTGTACTTCGCGCGGGTCGCGAGCTTCATCGAAGAGGCCAGGGACCTCGACACCGATGCCGCGGAGCGGCTGGTCGAGCGCCAGGCCGCGACGTTCGAAGAGCTCAAGCCCGAGCTGGTGGGCCGCTGGTGACCGTCGCGATGAAGGAAGAGGGCCTCGTCCTCGTCACCGAGGACGACGGCAGCCTCCCGCTCGGGACCATCAGCTCGCTCGGGCTCTACTACCACGACACCCAGTTCCTCTCCGGCTACTCGCTGCGCATCAACGGGCAGGCGCCGGCGCTCCTCTCCGCGAACACGGAGGAGAACTATGTCGGGGCGTTCCAGCTCGCGAACCGGCCCGCGACGCTCGAGGACGGGACGATCCTCGCGTCACAGTCGCTGTCGGTGCGCCGCACCCGGTTCCTCGCCGACGGACTGCGCGAGCGCGTCGGCATCCTCAACTGCAACCCGGGAAAGGTGCGCCTGCGGATCGAGCTGGAGTTCGACGCCTCGTTCCAGGACATGTTCGCGGTGCGTGGATACCGCGGTCACGCGCGGACCGGAGAGGCGAGCCCGGTCGAGGCGATCCCGAACGGGATCCGCTTCTCCCGGCTGGGTCGCGATGCGGTGCGCCGGACGACCGACGTGACGATGCGCCCGGCTCCCGATGCGGTGGCCGGCCGGACCTTCGTGCTCGAGCGCGAGCTCGGCCCGCAGGAGATCGTCACGTACGAGCTCGCCATCGTGCCGCGCGAGGACGGCGCGGGCGCGGCCCCGGCTCCGCGCGACTTCGACGAGGCCCTCGACGCGCTCAACGCGCGTTACCGGAAGTTCCTTCGGGGCTGCGCCGAGTACACAACGAGCTCGGAATCGCTGGACGAGGAGCTCGTCCTGCGCAGCGCGCTGGACCTCCGCGCGCTCATCGACGATGAGGACACCGGCCTCTTCGTGACCGCGGGGATCCCGTGGTACGCGGTGCCGTTCGGCCGTGACGGGATCATCGCCGCATACCAGACGCTCGCCTGGAACCCGGACATCGCCCGCGGGACGCTCCGCCTGCTGGCGAAGTACCAGGGCACGAAGGTCGATACGTTCACCGAGGAGGAACCCGGCAAGATCTTCCACGAGCTGCGACGCGGAGAGCTCGCCCGCCTCGGCGAGATACCGCACCGCCCGTACTACGGGACGGTCGACGCGACGCCGCTCTTCGTGATGCTCTTCGCGGAGACGGTGAAGTGGACCGGTGACCGGGTCCTCTGGCGCGAGCTCCTGCCGGCGGCCGAGCGCGCGATCACGTGGTGCGACACGTACGGCGACGCGGACCATGACGGGTACATCGAGTACGGCGCGAGCCCGAGCGACCTCCGCAACCACGGGTGGAAGGATTCGGCGAACTCGCTGTCCGATCTGAATGCCGAGCCCTCCGTGCTCCCGGCGGCCCTCGTCGAGGCGCAGGCGTACGTGTACGCGGCGAAGCGGGGACTCGCGGACCTCTATGCGCTGGACGGCGACGTGGAGCGTGCGGCCACGCTTCGGGCGCAGGCAGCCTCGCTGGCCGAGCGGTTCGAGCGCGACTTCTGGATGGAGAACGAGGGCTGCTACGCCCAGGCGCTCGACGGGAACAAGAAGCAGGTCCCCGCGGTGACGAGCAACGCGGGACACGCTCTCTGGTGCGGGATCGCGCGGCCGGATCGCGCGCGCCGGGTCGTCGAGCGGCTGATGGCTCCGGACATGTTCAGTGGCTGGGGCGTCCGGACGCTCTCCTCGACGTACCCGACGTACAACCCGATGAGCTACCACAACGGCTCCGTCTGGCCACACGACAACTCGATCATCGCGCAGGGCTTCGTGCGCTATGGCTTCCGCGAGGAAGCGAACGCGATCATCGAAGTGCTCATCGAGGCCGGGAAGCGGTTCCCGAACGCGCGGGTGCCGGAGCTGTTCTGCGGGTTCCAGCGCGATCTGCGGTTCTCGTCCCGGCCCGCGGATTACCTCGTGTCGTGCATCCCGCAGGCGTGGTCCGCGGGCATGGTGTTCCTCTGCCTGCGCTCGCTGCTCGGACTCGAGCCCGATCTCGAGCGGCGGCGTGTCCTGGTCGACCCCGCGCTGCCGGTGTGGCTGGACAAGATCGAGGTCCAGCACCTCCGCGCGTACGACTCGACGATCTCCTTCCGGGTCCGCCGGCGCGGCCGCACCGTATCGGTGACCGGCGGTGGCTCACGCGTGGCCCGGTCGACGGCACCCGCGATCACGTGAGGCGCCGGAAGCAGCGCATCCTCTTCATCCACTACAGCGCGCCATCGATCCTCGGTGGCGTCGAGCACGTCATGGGCATCCACGCGAGGGCCGCCCAGGATGCCGGCGACAGCGTGGCGATCATCGCCGGTCGGGGCACCGCGCGCGGCGTGCCGATGATCCGGATCGCGGAGCTCGACACTCGGCACCCCGCGGTCCTGCGGGACCGCGCGGCGCTGGCGAGCGGCACGGTCGCGCCGGCC
>JANXXG010000387.1 GCA_025350745.1 Chloroflexota bacterium
CTATCCGCGTCCGGTGCCCGCCGAGCGGCGCCGGGGCGAGCGGGTGGCGATCGTCGGCGCCGGCCCGGCCGGGCTCAGCGCCGCGTACGTCCTGATCCGTGCCGGGTACGGCGTGACCGTCTTCGACGCGATGCCCGTCGCCGGTGGGATGATGGCGGTCGGGATCCCCCAGCACCGCCTGCCCAAGGACATGCTGCGAGCCGATATCTTTCGCATCCTCGGCCTCGGTGTCGAGCTGCGGCTCAACACCGCGCTCGGGCGCGACATCAGCCTCGAGCAACTCAAGGCTGATGGCTACGACGCGATCCTCCTCGCGACGGGCGCCTCGAAGAGCCAGCGCCTCGGGATCGCGGGCGAGGACGCCGAAGGCGCCTGGCCCGCCACGCTGTTCCTGAAGAAGGTGAATCTGGGCGAGCGCGTCCAGCTGACCGGCGACGCGCTGGTCGTCGGTGGGGGCTCTACGGCGATGGATGCCGCCCGCACCGCCTGGCGAGCGGGGGCCCAGACCGTGCGGGTCCTCTATCGCAGGACAAGGGAGGACATGCCCGCACAACACGAGGAGCGTCGTGCGGCGGAGCACGAAGGCGTGATCATCGAGCCGCTCGTCGCTCCGGTCGAGGTGCTCCGCAAGAACGGTTGGATGATCGGCGTCCGCTGCGTGCGCCTCGCGATCACCGGTCTCGACGCAGACGGGCGGAGCGCGGTGGCGCCGGTTCCCGGCAGTGAGTTCGTGATCGAGGCGTCGACGCTCATGATCGCGGTCGGCGAAGCCCCCGATCCGTCGATCCTTCCGAAAGGGTCGAACATCCAGGTCGCCGAATGGGGCGGCGTCGTCGTCGACGCGGAGTCCCTCGCGACGGCGCAGCGTGGCATCTTCGCGGCGGGCGACGTCGCGACCGGTCCGCGGAGCGTCATCGAGGGAGCGGCCCAAGGGCAGCGCGCCGCCTGGGCGATCGATCGATATCTACGTAAAGAGGACGAGGGCACGTACGTGCCAAGCTGGCGGGTCACGCCGTCGGTCCTCCGCACAAAGACCGTCGCCATCGACCTCGCGCGACGACCGCGCGCGGAGACCACCCTCGCGAGCGTGCACGGGACGCCCGCGATTTACGCCGAGGTCTCGCTCGGTCTCACCGAAGCCAATGCTCGCGCGGAGTCTGCGCGCTGCTTCCGGTGCGACGTGATCGCGCACTGCCCGGCGGTCCAAGTCCAAGAAAGCCGATCAGCATGACCCCCGATCAGCTCGCGCACGCGATCGTCAAAGGGTTCCTGCAGGGCGGGGAGCGATTCCTCGAGGGGACCGTCGCGGCGGCGTTGCCGATCATCTGGCTACTCGCCCTCGGCCTGCACCTCGCCCGACCCTACACACTCCGGATGACCCAGAAGTTCACCCTGCGGCTCGCCGCGGACATCTGGTGGGTGCTGTACGTCGCGCTCCGTGATGGCCTTCTGGCGGTCGCTTTCGTGATGAGCTTCATGTTCCTCTTCCCCGACGTTCTCCTCGCCGACGCCCTCCCGGTCGGCGGATCGATCGCGACAGCGCTGCTGTTCGCAGTGCTCCTCACCAAGCTCGTCGCGGACGCGGACGACGATCCCCGCGTCTTCCGCCTGGTCTCGGGTCTGCTCGCCGCCGGAGTGACCATTTACATCCTCCCGACGATCGTCGGCGTGCAGGTCAGCGCGCTCGATCTCGGGGATCCGTGGAACGACTTCGCGCGGTCTCTCGTGACGTCCACGAACGGGGCTCTGGCGATCGCGCTCTGGTGGATCTCGCTCCTCGCGATCGGCGCGATGGGCGGCGTGGCCGTGTGGTTCAACCTGCGGACGCCCGGAATGACTTTTGAGAGGGCCGAACGATGACACCGGATCAGACCGGCGAGGCGATCGTCAAGGCCCTGCTCGAGGGTGGGCAGCAATGGCTCGTCGCGACGATCGCGGCATTCATGCCCGCGCTCTGGGCGCTCACCCTCATGCTGCATCTCGCGCGCCCCTACGTGATCCGGACGCTGCGCAAGCTGTCCCTGCGGTTCGGCGCCGACGTTTGGTGGCTCACCTACGTCCTGTTGCGGGACGCCGCGACCATCGTCACGTTCGGTCTGAGCGTGATCTTCCTGATGCCGAATCTCATCCTCACGTTCGATCTCCCGCTCACTGCGCCGCTCGCCACGCTGTTTCTCTTCTGGGCCCTCTACGTGAAATTGCTCTACGACGCTGACGACCGGTTCGAGGTGTACCGGGTCGTCACCGCGCTTCTGGTGATCGGCGCGGT
>JANXXG010000397.1 GCA_025350745.1 Chloroflexota bacterium
GCGGCGGCGGCACCAAGGATCACGTCGGGACGCTGCGTCCGACGGACGTGGTCCTCGAGACGGCCGCACTCGCGGGCATCCTCGATCACGTCCCGCAGGACCTCACCGTGACGGTCGGCGCCGGGATGCGGATGTCCGCCCTTCGGGACGCGCTCGCGGGGCACGGCCAGTTCCTTCCCCTCGACCCGCCACACCTGGATCGGGGCGCGACCGTGGGTGGCGTCATCGCCGCGAACAGCAACGGCTTCGCGCGGTACCGCTACGGAGGGGTGCGCGATCTCCTGCTCGGCATACGCGTCGCGCTGCCCGACGGCACCGTCGCGCGTGCCGGTGGTCGGGTCGTGAAGAACGTCGCGGGCTACGACCTCAACAAGCTCTACGCCGGCTCGCTCGGCACCCTCGGCGTCATCACGGAGGCGACCTTCAAGATCCTTCCGATCCCGCCGGCACTCCGCGGGACGTCGGCCGTGTTCGCCAAGGCCGCCGACGCGTTCGCGGCCGCTGACGCGGTCGTTCGGACGTCGCTTCGGCCGATCGCGCTGGTCGTCGAGCGGACCGCCGAGCGCCGCTGGCGGCTCATCGTCGCGGCAGCCGGCGAGCAGGCTCCGGTCGATCGCGCGATGGCCGAGACGATGCGCGCAGCGGCCGACCGCGGCGGCGTGATGCAGGATCTCCAGGTCATCCAGGACCTCCCGGACACCCTCGGACAGCTCCGCGAGATCGTCGACCACGCAACGGACGGCGGGGTGATCCGCGTCGCGCTGCCGCTCTCTGCCCAGACCGCGTTCGCCGAGGCAGCCGTTGCAGCCGACCGGAGCGCCCGGCTCGTCGCCGACGCCGCCAGTGGCACGATGCACGTGCATCTTCGTGGCGACGACGCGGGCATCCTCGCGACCGCCAACGCGCTCCTGGCGAATGCCCGGGTGGTCGGCGGCAGCGGCCGCGTCGAACGCGCTGTGGCCGGGCTCGGGGCGGCCGATGGACCGGATCCCGCCGGGGCGTTCCTCATGCGGCGGCTGAAGCAGGCGTTCGATCCGCGCGGCATCCTCGAGCCGGCGCGGATGGCGCTCGGGTGACCGCTCTCCCGGATCCGACAACGCAGCACCCGATCCGATTCCCGAACGCCGACGCGCCGGCGCAGGAGCTCATCTCCCGATGCGTGCACTGCGGCCTCTGCCTGCCGACATGCCCGACCTTCGCCGAGCTCGGCGTGGAGATGGATTCGCCGCGTGGCCGCATCCGGTTGATGAAGAGCGTCTGGGACGGACGCCTCGACGCGGACAACCTGGCCTTCGCCGATCACATGGCCAAGTGCCTGGACTGCCGGGCCTGCGAGACCGCGTGTCCGTCCGGGGTGTCATTCGGCAAGCTCATGGAAGGTGCTCGGTCTCAGGTCGTGGCGGCGCGCAGGCCGAAGCTCGCGGAGGCCATCCTCCGGCGGGTCGTGTTCCGTGGCCTCATCGCTTCACCGTCGCGGCTCGCGCTCTTCGCGCGGTTCGGCTATCTCTCAAAGCGTCTGGGAGCGCGCACGGTCCTGCGCGCGATCCGCATGGGCCGGCTCGCCGAGCTGCTCGACCTTGTCCCTGAGCGCGCACCGACGGCCCAGCGGCTCCCGCCGCGCTACGCGCCGGTCGGCGCCACGCGCGGGAGCGTCGCGCTCTTCACCGGCTGCGTCATGCGGGCCGCGTTCGCCGACACGAACGCCGCGACCGCCCGGGTCCTCGCGCGCAACGGCATCGAGGTGGTGGTCCCAGGGTCGCAGACCTGTTGCGGCGCGCTCCACGCGCACGCCGGCGAGCGGGGCGACGCGCGCGTCCTGGCGAAACGGAACATCGAGGCGCTCGAGGATCTGCCGGTGGATGCGTTCATCGTGAACGCCGCGGGCTGCGGCGCGAACCTGAAGGAGTACGGCTGGCTCCTGAAGGATGACCGGGACTGGGCGGAGCGCGGCGAAGCGTTCGCACGCCGGGTGAAGGACGCAAGCGAGTATCTGGTCGGCGTCGGACTGGCGGCGCGACCCGGCGAGCTTCGTGCCACGGTCGCGTACGACGACCCCTGCCACCTGATCCACGGACAGAAGATCTCCGCACAGCCGCGCGCGCTCCTTGCGGCGATCCCCGGATTGACGGTGGTGCCGCTCGCGGAAGCGGACTGGTGTTGCGGGAGCGCGGGCACGTACAACGTCACGCAACCCGATCTCGCGCGTCAGCTGGGTCATCGCAAAGCGGAGCGCATCAGGGCCAGTGGCGCCGAGATGATCGTGACCGCGAACCCGGGCTGCCAGATGCAGATCGAGGCGGCGCTTCGCCGAGAACGCTCCGACATCCCGGTCGTGCACCTCATGGACCTGCTCGATCGCGCGTATGTCTGAGCCCCTCGTCACCCACCGGTCACGCTCGTCGGCGGTCGCCGTCATGGCGGTCGCGCATCTCACGAACGACTCGTATACCTACATGTTGCCGGCACTGCTCCCCCTTCTCCTCGGCAAGCTCGGCATCGGGATCGCGGCCGCCGGTCTCCTCATCACGCTCTCTCAGGCGTCGTCCTCGTTCATACAGCCGATCTTCGGTCACCTGTCCGACGGCGGCGGGCGCACGCGGTGGATGGCCTGGACGGGCGTCGCGCTCTCCGGCATCGCCGCCGCCGGCCTCGGGCTGGCCCCGAACATCGCCGTCGTCGTGATCGCACTCCTCGCCGGCGGCCTCGGGACCGCGCTCTACCACCCGGTCAGCGCGGCGCTCGTGGCCGCCTCGGTGCCGCAGCGGACCCGCGGTCAGTGGATGAGCGTGTACATCAGCGCAGGGAACTTCGGGCTCCCGATCGGTCCGTTCGTGCTCGGCCTGATCGTCGCGACGATCGGACTGGGCGGCAGCTGGATCATCGCGATACCCGCACTCGTGCTTGCGGCGCTCGTCTGGCGGCTGGGGCCGCCGATGCCCCGGCGCGCGACGACGCCGTTGTCGTTCCGCGCCGTCCTTCGCGGCAACCGCCCGATGATCGCCGGGCTCGTGTCCGTGTCAGCGACGCGCGCGTGGTCATCGGCGCTCGTGAGCTCCTTCCTTCCGCTCTTCGCCGTGAGCCTCGGGGCATCCGTCGTCGACGGCTCGCGCCTGCTCACGCTGTTCCTGCTCTCCGGCGCCGCCGGCGGTCTCGCGGGCGGCTGGCTCGCGGACCGGCTCGGCCGTGATCGCGTGATCATCGTCAGCCTGCTCGGCGCGGCACCGTTCTGCCTGCTCCTCGCGGCCCAGCCGTCCGTGGGCGTCGCCTTCGTTGTCGCGACAGCGGCGAGCGGCATGTTCCTCAACGGGTCGTTCGTCGTGCTCGCGGTGCGCGGTCAGGAGAGCCTGCCCGAAAGCCTCGGGATGGTGAGCGGCCTCATGCTTGGCTTGTCGATCGGCCTCGGTGGCCTCGCGGTCGCGCCGATGGCGCTGCTGGCCGAACGGGCCGGCATGCCCCCGGTGTTCGTGACCGCCGGGGCGCTCGCCATCGTCTGCGCGCTCCTGATGCGCGCTGTCCCCCGTCCGCCGCGCAGCGATGCGGCATCCGCAGCTCGGCACGGCCTGGAGTTGGCCTGATGGATCTCGGTGCGCTCGCATCGGCGGCCCTTCCATCGTTCATCGCGAGCGCGGTCGAGTTCGTCGAAGCGACCACGATCATCCTCGCTGTCGGAGTGACCCGCGGCTGGCGGGCGCCGCTGTACGGGGCGATCGCCGCGGCCCTGACGCTCGCGATCATCATCGCGGTCCTCGGCGTGACGATCGTCACGGTGGTCCCGGAGCACGCGCTCAAGGCGTTCGTCGGCGCGGTCCTGCTGGAAGGGACCGAGGTCGCGTTCATCGTGATCGCGTTCGGCGCGGGCGGCGCTGCCGCGCTCAATGCCGCCATCGTCGGGGCGATCGCGGCAGGTCTGCTCGTCATCGCGCTCGGCGTCGCATTGCGCGCGCCTCTGACCATGGTCCCCGAGAACTGGATGAAGTTCGGGGTGGGCGCGATCCTGTCGGCGTTCGGCGTCTTCTGGTTCGCCGAAGGCCTGGGCGCCGAGTGGCCGGGTGACGCGCTCGCGATCCCGATGGTGCTCGCGGTGTTCCTCGCTGCCTCGTGGATCGCTGCGCGCATGCTTGCTGCCATCGTGCCGCACGGCGCGGAGGTCGCCGCCAAACGTGTCTAGTCCGTGCTGCCCACGTTCAAGCTAGACACTCCGATCCTGCAAAGAAGCGAGGCCACGCGCATCCTCGACCCACTAACGGCAAAGTCGATGGGACGAAGGAGTACGTCGTGGCCCCAGCGGACAGCCTCG
>JANXXG010000405.1 GCA_025350745.1 Chloroflexota bacterium
CTCGCGTTGACCTTCACCGAGAAGGCTGCCGCGACCATGCAGGAGCGGGTCGATCTCTACACCCCGCTCGGCTTGAACGACGCCGCCATCCGCACCTTCCACTCATTCGGGGACGAGGTGTTCCGGGAGTTCGCTCTCGAGCTCGGCCGGGCGGGAGAGCTGCGGGTACTGTCGCCGGCGGAGCAGGTCATCTTCGTCCGCGAGCATCTCTTCGATCTCCCGCTCAAGCGATACCGGCCGGCGGGCGATCCGGTGCGGCACGTCCGGGCACTGCTCGATCTCTTCGGCCGCGCCCGGGACGACGACATCGCGCCCGAGGAGTACGTCGCCTTCGCACGGCGGATGGCGACCGAGGCCGATGACGATGCGGCGCGCGACGAGGCCTCTGCCCAGGAGGAGCTCGCCGCGGTCTACGCGGCCTACACGACGCTCAAGGAAACGAGCGGGGTCATCGACTTTGGCGACCAGATCGCGCTGTCGCTGCGCGTGCTGCGCGATCATCCCGGAGCCGCGCGGCGACTGGCCGAGCGGCACCGCTACGTCCTCGTCGACGAGTTCCAGGACACCAACGATGCGCAGTTCAAGCTGATCCAGCGGCTCGTCGAGCCGCACCGGAATCTGACCGTGGTGGGGGACGACGACCAGTCGATCTTCGCCTGGCGCGGCGCCACGCTGTCCAACTTCGACGCGTTCAGGGATGCGTATCCGGACGCCAAGGTCGTGACCCTGGTGGATAACCGCCGCTCGAGCCAGGGCATCCTCGACGCGGCCTACGCCCTCATCCGGAACAACCCTGATCGGCTCGAGGAGCGCCTCGGCATCGACAAGCGGCTCCGCGGCCGTCCGGCCGGTGAGGCCGTCGAGATCGACCACCTGCAGTACGCCAGCGGCGCCGAGGAGGCCGAGGCGATCGCGGATCGGATCGCCGAGGCGGCCGTCCGCGGCGGGCGCAAGCTTGGGGATTTTGCGGTGCTCGTCCGCAATAACTCCGATGCGATCCGGATCCTCAACTCGCTGGCCAGGCGGGGGCTCCCGGCGCACTTCTCCGGCGGTGGCCAGCTCTACGACCGTGAGGAGATCCGGCTCCTGGTCTCGTTCCTCACCGCCGTTGCCGCGCCGTCGGACTCGCTCGGGGTCTACTTCCTCGCGACCTCGTCGCTCTACGCATTCCCGCCGTCCGAGCTGGCGAAGCTCGCCGAGGCCCAGACCCGCAGGCAGCGTCCGCTGCGCGAGCTGTTCGAAGAGGTCGCCCGGGGTGAGGGAGGCGGCTTCACCGAGGATGCGGTGAGCGCCGCCAAGCGCCTCATCACAGACCTGGACCGCTACGCGGCGCGATCGGCGGAGCTCACGACGGCCGAGCTCCTCTTCGAGTTCCTGGAGAGCTCCAAGCTCCTGGACCGGTACCGCGACCCGGACTCCGCCCTCGCTGAGGAGCAGGGCCGGAACGTCGCCAAGTTCCTGCGCCTGGTGCAGAGCGCCGGGAAGGCCCTCCCGTCCGACCGCGCCTCGTACGTCGTGCCGCACCTTCAGCTCCTCCGTGAGGCCGGGGACGATCCGGCGGCCGCCGACTTCGAGCAGTCCGAGACCGCGGTGAACGTCCTCTCGGTGCACAAGGCGAAGGGGCTCGAGTTCGGCGTCGTGTACCTCATCGTCTCGACCGAGGAGCGGCTCCCCGGCAGCCTTCGCCTTCCCGACCTCCGGCTTCCCGACGGACTCGCCCGGACGGCGGTCGCGGATCGCGACCGGCACGTCGCCGAGGAGCGACGGCTGGCCTATGTCGCGATGACCCGGGCCAAGGACGCGTTCTTCTTCACCAGCGCCACGGACTACGGCGGAACGCGGGGCCACCGGCCCAGCCGCTTCATCGGCGAGGCCCTCGGCCGCCGGCCCGAGGCGAAGAGCGTTCGGCTGGCCGCGTACGACGAGCTGCAGCGGTTCGCTGCGGCACCGGCTGAAGTTGATTCACCGCTCCCGCGCCTCGGCGCGGACAACATCCTGACCGTCTCGTACACCGAGATCGACGACTATCGCCGGTGTCCGCTCCGGTATCGCTTCGCGCACGTGCTGAAGATCCCCGTGCTCCCGACGCCGCCCATGATCTACGGCAACGCCCTGCACCGGGCGGTCGCGGACTTCCTCACCAAGAAGCGCAACGGAGAAGCGCCGACCCTGGCCCAGCTCGAGGCCACCTTCCGGTCATCATGGATCGGCGGGGGCTTCATCTCGCCGGACCACGAAAGTGACCGGTTCGAGGCCGGCCTCACCGCGCTCCGACGCTTCTTCATCGCGGAACAGGGGATGCCCGCCCCGGATCTCGTCGAGCAGCGCTTCTCCTTCATGCTCGGCAACGACCGAGTCGTCGGACAGTGGGACCGCGTGGACCGGCCGGCGACCGGCGCGGAGGTGGCCGACTACAAGTCCAGCATCCTGGATGGAGAAGAGGACACCGCTCAGCGCCGGGCCGCCAAGAACATGCAGCTCCCGGTCTATGCCCTCGCGTACAAGAAGACCTTCGGCGAGCTGCCCGCGAAGACAGCGCTGATCTTCCTCGAGTCCGGTCAGCGCGGTGAGACCACACCGACCGAAGACGCAATGGGCGCGATCGCCGCCGTCATCACCTCGACCGCGGCGAAGATCCGGGCGCGACAGTTCCCCGCATCACCCGAACGACCGGAAGCCCGAACGTGCGCGCAGTGTCCGTACAACGCGATCTGCACGGAGTCGTGGAGCGCGCGACAAGTCCGAGGGCAATCCGTCTAGGGAGCTGCGGAAAATCGGTGCGTAGAGGTTCTCTGCATTCGTCCCGCGCTCCTTTGCATGGGGTTAGGAGATCTCGTGCGATCTCGTCGCTCGCCGGTGGTCCGCGCCGCCGCCGTCTCGCTGCCGGGGGTCATGCGCGCACCGCGAGGAGCGTGCGCATCCGCACCAGGTCGTAGACGGCAAGGGTGAAGGTGAAGACCCAGCCCACGCGTTTGGTGCCGCGGTGGCGGGTCTTGCGCAACAGGCCCACGGTCTTGAGCCAACCCCAGACCCCTTCGGCCAGGCGGCGCTTGAAGGCGCTCACCTCGTAGCCCCGGTGGCGGGTGGTGCGGCCGTCGATGGCCGAGCGGCGGTTCGTGGTGTTCTGGCTGACGTGCGGGGTGACGCCCGCCGCGCGGGCGTCCGCCACGAAGTCGGCGGTGTCGTAGGCCTTGTCACAGCCGAGGGTGACGTGCGCGGCACGCGGCACCTGCTTGATCAGCGCGAGGGCCGCCTCGCGCTCCGCGGTGCCGCCGGCCCGGGTGATGGTCCCGCCCACGGCCAGGCCGTGGCGGTTCTCGCTCAGCACGTGCCCGAGATAGCAAAGGCGCGCCTCCTGCCCGCCTCCCTTGCGGTACAGGCGCGCGTCGGGGTCGGTCGTGCTCTGGTGGGTGTCGTTGCGGCGGCGCTGGCCCCTGAAGTCGCCCGCGCCGCCCGGCGCCCCGCCCTTCCCGTGGGGTTCGTCTTTCGGCTTGAAGGAAGCCTGCGAGGCCCAGGCCTCGATGAGCGTGCCATCGACCGAGAAGTGCTCGTCGGAGAGCAGGTCCGCCTCCCTCGCCTGGCGCAGCACCGCGGCGAAGAAGCGAGCGGCGACGTCGCCTTTGAGCAGGCGCTCGCGGTTCTTGGTGAACACGGTGACGTCCCAGACCGGGTCGTCGGCGTTCAGGCCGACGAACCAGCGGAAGCGCAGGTCCGCGTCAAGATGCTCCATCAGCAGCCGCTCGCTGCGCACGGAGTACAGCAGCTGCAGCACGAGGGCCCGCAGCAGCTGCTCGGGCGGGATCGAGGGCCGGCCGATCGGGCTGTACATCTTGCGGAAGACCGGATCGAGCTCGACCAGGGCCCGCTCGACCATCGTGCGGACTGCTCGCAGTGGGTGGTCCTGGGGCACGCGGGCCTCGGGAGAGAGGTAGCTCCACAGCGCGCCGGCCTTGGGATCGTCGCCTCGCATCTCGCGCCTCCTCATGCGGGTCTGGCGCTCCCCCGCCGTGCATGATACCAAAAGAGATAGCAAGACGTCAAGGCCTGCGGCGACTTTTTCCGCATCTCCCTAGGCGTCGATCCATACCCCTCGGGCATCTCCGCGAATCGCGCGACCCTCAATGCATTGGCCGACCACGTCGTTGCCGACCGGCAGGTGGCGGTGCGGCCCGCCATCGGGGCGAAGAGCGCCTCGATGGC
>JANXXG010000411.1 GCA_025350745.1 Chloroflexota bacterium
GTCGACGGCATCCTCCCCGAACAGCCGGTCCAGGAGGCGCACCGCTTCGATCATCCGTGACACCCGCACGCCGGGCCGGTCATAGGCGATCCCGAGCATCTCGTAGTCGCGGACATACCAGCCCGCCCCGAGCCCGAGCTCCACACGGCCGCCCGAAAGGTGATCGAGCGTTGCGATCTCCTTCGCCAGCATGAGCGGATTCCGGTAGTCGTTGGCGAAGACGTAGCTCCCCACGCGCAGCGTGGTCGTGGCCTCGAGCGCGGCGGCCATCGCCGGGATCGGCGCGAGCTGCTGGGTCAGGTGGTCGGTGATCAGCAGGACGTCGTAACCCAGCTCCTCGATCCGGCGCGCCTTCGCGCGCCACTCGGCGCCCGATTCGGCGCGGGAGGTCGTGATCGCGAAACGGAAGGGCCTCACCGGTGGGACAATGCGCGCATCTGATGAAGACCGCACGTGAGGCCGCCGCGCGACTCGGCCGGATCGGGGTCTGGAGCTTCCAGCTCGAGCGGATGACCGCGGCCGACGAGGCCCGCTTCGCGCAGGAGGTCGAGGCCCTCGGCTTCACGGCCCTCTGGATCCCGGAGTCGCTCGGCAGCAAGGAGATCTTCGCCCACGCGAGCATCCTCCTCGCGGCGACGACGACGCTCATCGTCGCGTCCGGCATCGCGAATCTCTGGGCCCGCGACCCGGTGGCGATGTCGAACGGCGCGAGGACCCTGCAGGAGGCCTATGCCGACCGCTTCCTGTGCGGGATCGGGGTCAGCCACAAGCCGGTGATCGATGCGCGCCAGGGCGGCGGGTACGAGAAGCCGCTCGAGCACATGCGCGCGTACCTGGACGCGATGGACCGCTCACCGTTCGTCGGCCCGAACGCCAAGGACCCGCCCGCACCACGCGTGCTCGCGGCACTCGGCCCGCTGATGCTCAAGCTGTCGGCGGAGCGATCGCTCGGCGCGCACCCGTACTTCGTGCCGGTCGAGCACACCCCGATCGCGCGCAAGGCGCTCGGCCCGCTGGCCCTTCTTGCGACGGAGCAGGCCTGCACCCTTGCGTCCGACCCCGCGAAGGCGCGAGAGATCGCCCGCAGTCACATGAAGCGCTACCTCCTGCTCGACAACTACGCGAACAATCTCCGGCGCCTCGGCTGGGGCGACGCGGACATCGGGAACGGCGGCAGTGACACGCTGGTCGACGCGATCGTCGCCTGGGGAGGCACCGACGCGGTGAAAGCGCGCGCCGATGCCCATCTGAAGGGTGGCGCCGACCACGTCTGCCTGCAGGTGCTGGGTGACGACCTCAATGGTCAGCTGCGGGCGATCGCCAAGACGCTCCTCTGATGCCCACAGTGGTGCCCCGGACCTCTCTCCCCAAGGGCAAGATCAAGGTGCTGCTGCTCGAGTCGATAGACGCGAGCGCGATCGATGCCTTCAAGAGCGACGGGTACCTCACGGTCGAGAGCCAGAAGAAGGCGCTGTCGGAGCCCGAGCTGGCCCAGGCCGTCAAGGGTGCGCACCTCTTGGGCATCCGCTCACGGACGCAGGTCACGGCGCGCGTCCTCGAACAGGCCGACAAGCTCATCGGGATCGGATGCTTCTGCATCGGCACCGATCAGGTCGACGTCGCGGCCGCCGAGGCGCGCGGGATCCCGGTGTTCAACGCGCCGTTCTCGAACACCCGCAGCGTCGCAGAGCTGGTCCTCGCCGAGATCGTGATGCTCTGCCGCGGCATCCCGCAGCGGAACGCCGCGGCGCATCGAGGCGAGTGGCTGAAGGCGGTCGCCGGGGCGACCGAGGTCCGCGGCAAGACGCTCGGCATCGTCGGCTACGGGCACATCGGCACGCAGATCGGCCTCCTCGCCGAGGGCGTGGGGATGCGAGTCATCTACCACGACGTCGAGCCGAAGCTCGCGCTCGGGAACGCGACGCCGGTCGACACGCTCCGGACCCTTCTGCAGCGGTCCGACACCGTCACGCTGCACGTTCCCGATACGGCCGAGACGCATCATCTGATCGGCACGGCAGAGCTCGCCCAGATGAAGCGGACCGCGCACCTCATCAATGCGTCGCGGGGCAACGTCGTCGACGTGGACGCGCTCGCCGCCGCGCTCGAAGCCGGCCGGATCGCGGGCGCGGCGATCGACGTGTTCCCGAGCGAGCCCGAGTCGAACGCGCAGCCGTTCGTCTCGCCACTGACCCGTTTCGACAACGTGCTCCTCACCCCACATATCGGCGGGAGCACGGTCGAGGCACAGGAGAGCATCGGCCTCGAGGTCGCCGCGAAGCTCCTCAAGTACAGCAACAACGGCTCGACGATGACCGCGGTCAACTTCCCGGAGGTCTCGCTCCCGGAGCATCGCGGCAAGCACCGGCTCCTCCATACGCATCGCAACGTGCCGGGGATGCTCGCGGCGCTGAACGCCGTGCTGGCCGCCGCGAAGATCAATATCGCGAGCCAGTACCTCGAGACGAGCAGGCGCGTGGGCTACGCCGTCATCGATGTGGACGGCGCGGACCGGCCCCTCTCCGCGACGCTCAGGAAGCGGCTGGACGCGATCGAGGGGACGATCCGGACGCGGGTCCTGTACTAGCGACCCGCGGGAGCCAGTGTGGCCGGCGGGCCTCGTACGCCGCGATCTCGCTGTCGTGCGCGAGGCTCAGGTCGATCTCGTCGTGTCCGGCGAGAAGGCGGGCGCGCGTGCTCTCGTCGATGAGGAATGGCCCGCGATAGTCGAGAGCGGGCACCTCGACGACCCGGTGCTCGACATCGACCGTGACGGGGGTGGCCGGCTCGGCGCGGACCGCCGCGAGGATCCGCCCGACGTCCGCGTCGGGCAGCTCCGCGAGCACCAGCCCGACCGCCAAACAATTCGAGCGGAAGATGTCCGCGAAGCTCGGCGCGATGATCGCGCGGAAGCCGCGGTCCTCGAGGGCCCACGCCGCATGCTCCCGGGAGCTTCCGCAGCCGAAGTTCGCGCCCGTCACGAGCACGCTCGCGCCATCGAAGCGCGGGTCGTTCATGACGAACGACGGATCCAGGCACCAGGCCGAGAACAGTCCTGCGCCGTAGCCGGTCCGCTCGATCCGCTTCAGCCAATCGCTGGGGATGATCTGGTCCGTATCGACGTTCGCGCGATCGAGTGGAAGCGCCCGTCCGGTGACGCGGGAGACTGCCCTCATCAGCTGAGATCCGCGGGTGACGCGAGGTGTCCGGCGATGGCGGTGGCCGCGGCGACGGCCGGCGAGACGAGATGGGTGCGCGCGCCCGGTCCCTGACGGCCCTCGAAATTCCGATTCGACGTTGACGCGACACGCTCGCCCGGCGCGGCCACGTCGTCGTTCATCCCGAGGCACATCGAGCAGCCGGCGCTGCGCCATTCGAAGCCTGCATCCGTGAAGACACGGTCGAGGCCCTCGGCCTCGGCCTGCGCCTTGACGGCCATCGACCCGGGCACCGCGAGCGCCCGCAGTCCGGCGCGTACCCGGCGGCCGCGCAGCACGGAGGCCGCGGCCCGCAGATCCTCGATCCTGCCGTTCGTGCACGATCCAAGGAACACGGAGTCGACGGCGATGTCCCGCATCGCCGTACCGGCGCGGAGATCCATGTACGTGAGCGCGCGCCGGGCGCTTTCCTGCGC
The DNA here is from genome assembly GCA_025350745.1 of Chloroflexota bacterium. Lineage (GTDB taxonomy): Bacteria > Chloroflexota > Limnocylindria > P2-11E > P2-11E > UBA4735. The sequence goes on from JANXXG010000411.1 coordinate 3,635, forward strand.
GGCAGGACCGTCGAACGCGTCGGGATCCGGTACCCGGCCATCGATCGCGACGGCCTGCGCAGGGTTGGTCCCCCACGTCACGTACGGCCGCAGCTGCGCACCGTCGATGCGGACCTCACGGTCGAATGCCGCGTCCGGATCGGTCGCGAGGCCCCGCCAGTGATCGATGGCCCGCTCCCGGTCCGCGCCGGACGGCGCGTACGGACGGCCCTCGAGGTACGCGAACGTGGTGTCGTCCGGCGCGATCATGCCGGCGCGTGCGCCGGCTTCGATCGACATGTTGCACACGGTCATCCGACCCTCCATCGAAAGCGAACGGATCGCGTGGCCGCGGTACTCGATGATGTGGCCGGTCCCACCACCCGTGCCGATACGCGCGATGATCCCGAGGATGATGTCCTTCGCGCTCACGTCCGCCGGCGCGGCCCCATCGATCGTCACGGCCATGGTCTTGGGCCGCGCGCGCGGGATCGTCTGTGTCGCCAGCACGTGCTCGACGTCGCTCGTGCCGATCCCGAACGCGATCGCACCAAGCGCGCCGTGGGTCGAGGTGTGGCTATCGCCGCACACGATCACCATGCCCGGCTGGCTGAGCCCGAGCTGTGGACCGATGACATGCACGATGCCCTGGCGCGCGTCGCCCATCGGGTAGAGGCGGATGCCAAATTCGGCGCAGTTCCGCGTCAGGGCGTCGATCTGGCGAGCCGCGACCTGGTCGGCGATCGGCCTGCCGAGCACGGTCGGGATGTTGTGATCGGCGGTCGCGAGCGTGAGGTCGGGGCGACGGACCGCACGGCCCGCCAGGCGGAGCCCCTCGAACGCCTGCGGTGACGTCACCTCGTGCACCAGATGAAGGTCCACGTAGAGGAGGTCGGGCTCGCCGTCCTGACGATGAATGACAGGCTCGTCCCAGACCTTTTCCGCGAGCGACCGCCCGGTCATCAGGCGACCGGCTGCACGTTGATGAGCTGCTCGGCGGGGAAACCCGACCTCCGCAGGAGCGCGAGCACATCCTGCGCGTGCGCGGCATCGCGGGTGTCGACGATGACATCGAGGCCGACGCGGCCGAGCGCGGTGTACGGACCGACGCGGTGGATGCCGACATGGAGGATGTTGATGTGCTCGTCGCCGAGGATGCCGGTGAGCTCGTGCAGCTGTCCCGGACGGTCGTCGAGCCACGTGCGGAACGCGAGGTAGCGGCCGGCGCTCGCGAGACCCTGCTGCACGACCTTGCCCAACAGATTGGGGTCGATGTTGCCGCCGCTCACGATGATGCCGACCCGCTTTCCGGCCAACGCACCGGCCCCATCGAGCATCGCCGCGACCCCCGCCGCGCCGGCGGCCTCAGCGAGGAGCTTGTGGCGCTCGAGGAGCAGGACCATCGCCCGGGCGATGGCCTCATCCGTGACGACGCGCATCGTGACGCCGCTTCCCCGCGCGATCGCGACGGTGCGCAGAGCGGGCTCGCGCACCGCGATGCCGTCGGCGATGGTCGACGCACCGCCGGAGACCACTGATCCGCTCCGGACCGCGTCGACGAACGCGCTGGCCCCCGCCGCCTGGACGCCGACGAGCTGCACGGCCGCATGCGCCTCGGCGACCGCGAGGGCAGTACCCGCAAGAAGACCCCCACCACCCACGGGGACCACGATGGCGTCGAGGTCAGAACGGTCTTCGAGCATCTCGCGCGCGACGGTCCCCTGACCGGCGATGACAGCAGGATCATCGAAGGCATGGAGATAGACCGCGCCGCGCCGATCCGCGAGATCGCGCGCGGCGGCGTAGGCCTCGTCGTATCCGGCGCCCGTGATGACCACCTCTGCTCCGGCGCGCTGGATGGCGGTGAGCTTCGCGAGAGGCACGCCGCGTGGAAGCACGACACACGCTGGGATCCCGAGCGTTGCGGCGCCCACCGCGACCCCGAGGCCGTGGTTGCCCGCCGATGCGGTCACGACCCCCCGGGTGCGCTCCTCCGCGTCGAGCGTGAGCAGCTTGGCGAGCGCGCCGCGGATCTTGAACGCACCCGTCCGCTGCAGGTTCTCGAGCTTGAGGTGGATCTCGCAGCCGGCGAGGTCCGAGAGATCGGGCGACGCGACGAAGGGCGTGCGCTCGACGCGGCCGGCGATGGCCGCGGCGGCCGCCGCGACGGTCGTCGGCGTCGAGGCCGTGGCGACCGCTCCGCTCACCCGGTCACCGCACCCTCTGAGGCCGAGCCGACGAGCTTCGCGTACTTGGCGAGCACGCCTCGCGTGTAGCGCGCCTGGGGTGCGTGCCACGACGAACGGCGTTCCGCGAGCTCGGCACCGTCGACGTTGAGATCGATACGACGTTTCGCGACGTCGATAGTGATGGTGTCGCCATCGCGAACGAGGGCGATGGGCCCGCCGCTCGCGGCCTCCGGCGCGACGTGACCGACGACGATGCCGTGGGTCGCGCCGCTGAACCGGCCGTCGGTCACGAGGGCGACCGACTCGCCGAGGCCTGCGCCGACGATCGCACCGGTCACGGCGAGCATCTCGCGCATGCCGGGTCCACCCTTCGGACCTTCATAGCGGATGACGACGATGTCTCCCGCGATGATCCGCTTCTCCTCGACCGCGGCGAAGGCATCCTCCTCGCGATCGAACACCTTCGCCACGTACGAGCGGGTTGGCGTGCGGTGGCCCGCCACCTTCGTGACGCAGCCGTCGGGCGCGAGCGAACCGCGGAGGATGACGAGCCCGCCGCTCGGCGCGAGCGGTGTGGCGAGCGGCCGAACGACCTCCTGGCCCGGCGTCTCGCGTGCAGCGCGCGCCTCCTCGCCGATCGTTCGTCCGGTCACGGTGAGCGCGTCCTTCTTGAGCAGCCCGGCCTCGAGCAGGCGCTGCAGCACGAGCATGATCCCGCCGGCCTTGTCCATGTCTGGTGCGGTGAAACGGCCCCACGGCTTCATGTCCGCGAGGAGCGGAGTGCGCGCGCTGATCCGGTCGAAGTCGTCGATCCCGAGCTCGACGTTGGCCTCGCGCGCGACCGCGAGCAGGTGGAGCACCGCGTTCGTGGAGCCGCCGGTCGCCATGACGGCGGCGATGGCGTTCTCGAGGCCATCCCTCGTGATGACGCGTGATGGCCGTTGGTCCTCTTTGAGCAGCCGCATCACCAGCCGCCCGGCATCGCGGGCGACCGCTTCGCGCCGTGGATCAAGGGCCGGCACTCCGCTCGAGCCCGCGGGCGAGATGCCCATCGCCTCGAACGCGGTGGCCATCGTGTTCGCGGTGAACTGGCCGCCGCACGCGCCGGCACCGGGACAGGCGACGCGCTCCAGCTCGTCGAGCTTCGCCTCGCTGAGCCTGCCCGCGTTGTGCGCGCCAACAGCCTCGAACACGTCGCCGATCGTCACGTCGCGACCCTCGAAGCGGCCGGGCATGATCGATCCGCCGTAGAGCATCAACCCGGGCACATCGAGCCGGGCCAGCGCCATGACGCAGCCGGGGATGGTCTTGTCGCAGCCGGAGATCGCGACAAGGGCGTCAAGCTGATGGCCGCGGACGACGAGCTCGATGCTGTCGGCCACGACCTCACGGGATACGAGCGACGCCTTCATGCCCTCGGTACCCATCGCGATGCCGTCCGAGACGGCGATGGTGTTGCACTCGACCGGCGTGCCGCCGGCCTCCCGAATGCCCTCTTTCACCCACTCCGCGATGCGCCGCAGGTGCATCGTGCAGGGCATGATCTCGATCCAGCTGTGCGCGACGCCGATCAACGGCTTCCTGAAGTCAGCGTCGGTGTAGCCGGCTGCACGCATCATCGCGCGCGCGGGCGCGCGGTTCGGGCCATCGATCATGACGCGGCTGTTGGCCCGGGATGCATCCTTCATGCGACCGGCTCAGCGCTGCGACGAATGCTGTCCTCAAGGACGGCCGCATGGAGCCGTGCGAATGCGCTGATGACGGCGCGCAGCGATGCGGTGAGCACGCTCTCGTGGATCCCGACACCCCAGCGGACCCCGGCGGCCGCGTCGCCGCCGTCGCGCGCCTCGACGTAGGCGACGGCCGCGGCGTCCGCGCCGGCGTCGACCGCGTGCTCGTGGAAGTCGAGGACCTCGAGCGGCAGCTCGAACTCCGCACGCAGGGCCTGCACCAGCGCCGCGACCGGTCCATTGCCGGTGCCGTTGACGGTGCGGTCCTGCCCATGCACGCGAAGACAGGCGGCGAGGGTGGTCCCCGCCTCCATCGTGGACGTCTCATAGCTCACGAGCTCGATCAGCGGGCGGACCGGCACGTAGTCGGCAGAGAACGCCTCCCACATCTGGGCCGGCGTGATCTCTGTGCCGGTGTCCTCCGTGATCGCCTGGATGCGGCCGGAGAACTCGATCTGCAGCCGGCGCGGCAGGTCAAGGCCGTGTTCGGCCTTCATGATGTACGCGACGCCGCCCTTGCCCGACTGGCTGTTCACCCGAATGACGGCCTCGTACGTGCGGCCGACGTGCTTCGGATCGATGGGCAGGTATGGAACGTCCCAGGCGCCGTACGCAGCCGGCAGCGCCTCGAGGCCCTTCTTGATCGCGTCCTGATGCGATCCCGAGAACGCCGTGTAGACGAGGTCGCCGACGTACGGGTGCCGGGGATGGACCGGCAGGCGCGTCGCGTGCTCGGCCACCCGGCGGAGGGCGTCGATATCCGAGATGTCCAACGCCGGGTCCACCCCCTGGCTGAAGAGGTTCAGCGCGAGCGTGACGACGTCGACGTTCCCGGTGCGCTCGCCGTTCCCGAACAGCGTTCCCTCGATGCGCTCCGCGCCGGCCATCAGTCCGAGCTCAGCGGCGCCGACCGCGGTCCCGCGATCGTTGTGCGGGTGCAGCGACAGGATGACCGCGTCCCGGCGCGACACCGCGCGACCGAACCACTCGATCACGTCGGCGTACACGTTCGGTGTGTACATCTCGACGGTCGCCGGGAGGTTGAGGACCAGCTTTCGGCCCGGCTCGGGCTCGAGCACGTCCATCACCGCGTGGCAGATGTCCAGCGCATAGTCGGGTTCCGTCCCGGTGAAGCTCTCCGGCGAATACTCGTACCGGACGGCGGTCCCGGACAACGTCGGCTCGAGCTGCTTGCAGAGTCGCGCCGCGTCGACCGCGATCTTCGTGATACCGGGCTTCTCTTCGCGGAACACGACGCGCCGTTGGCACGCTGACGTCGAGTTGTAGAAGTGCACGATGGCGCGACCCGCGCCGGAGAGCGACGCGAACGTGCGCTCGATGAGCTCGGGCCGGCACTGCGTCAGGACCTGGATCGTGACGTCCGCCGGGATGAGATCACCTTCGATGAGCAGGCGGATGAACTCGTGATCGGGCTGGGAGGCCGCGGGAAATCCGACCTCGATCTCCTTGAATCCCATGCGAACGAGCGCGTCCCAGAGCTGGAGCTTGCGCGCGGGGTCCATCGGGTCGATGAGCGCCTGGTTGCCATCGCGCAGGTCGACCGAGCACCAGAGCGGCGCCCGATCGATCCTTCGGTCAGGCCAGGTGCGATCCGGCAGTCCCCCGGCGAGCGGGACGAACGGCCGGTACTTCCCAAAGGGCATCGCGGCCGGACGGACGCTCGGCGGGGGCATGGGCTAGATCCACATCGGCAGGTCGGCGTCCGGGTGGCCGTAGGCCTCGACGCAGATGGTCATGAGCTGGATGTCGGAGAGCTCTTCGGGCACGAAGCCGTAGCGCGTGACGAGCGCCCGGGCGTGGCGGAGCTGCTCGTCACCGAAGGGCATGCCCAGACGGGCCATCCGCTCGCCGAACGATTCCCGTGCCGCCCCCGCTGGGATATGGGTCGCGTCCACTACGCGACCCCTGCCGGCTCACGCTTCGCCGGCGGCGTCGCGGGCTGGCCGAACTCCTTCTTCGGCAGCCAGGGCATCATCGCCCGGAGCGAGCGCCCGACCTGCTCGAGCTGAGAGCTCTGCTCCTTTGCCCGCGTCGCGAGGAGCTCCGGAGAGCCGGCGCGCGCCTCGGCGATCCAGCGCTTCGCGAAGCTGCCGTCCTTGATCTCGGCGAGCACGTCCTTCATGGTCTGGCGGACGCGCGCGTCGATGACCCGCTTGCCGGAGACGTAGTCCCCGTACTCCGCCGTGTCGCTCACGGAGTACCGCATGTACGAAAGACCGCCTTCGTACATGAGGTCGACGATGAGCTTCATCTCGTTCAGGCATTCGAAGTACGCGATCTCAGGCTGATACCCGGCCTCGACGAGCGTCTCGAAGCCGGCCTTCACGAGCTCTGAGATGCCACCGCAGAGGACCGCCTGCTCACCAAAGAGATCGGTCTCGACCTCTTCCGCGAAGGTCGTTTCGATCACGCCCGCGCGGGTGGACCCCACGGCCTGCGCGTACGCGAGCGCGGTCGCCTTGGCGTGGCCGCTCGCGTCCTGATGGACGGCGACGAGCGCCGGCACGCCCTTGCCTTCGACAAAGAGCTCGCGCATGCGGTGACCGGGTGCCTTCGGGGCGATGAGGACGACGTCGATGTCCGGTGAGGCGACGATCTCCTTGAAGTGGACCGAGAATGCGTGCGCGACGACGATCGTGCGGCCGCGCCCGAGCGACGGCGCGATCTTCTCATACACGCTCCGGTGCTTCGGATCCGGCACGAGGATCACGATGACGTCGGCGTTGCGCGCCGCATCCGCGACCTCCCGGACGTCGAAGCCGTCCTTCTCGGCGGTCGCCCAGCTCTTGCTGCCGGCCGCGAGACCGATGACGACCTCGTGCCCGCTGTCGCGCAGGTTCTGCGCGTGGGCGTGGCCCTGGCTGCCGTAGCCGATGACCGCGATGGTCTTGCCCGCGAGCGCGCGCGGGTCGGCGTGCTTGTCGTAGTAGATGGTGGCCATCTCTTCCTCCTCGGTTCTAGGACGCGATGCGATCGTGGTCGCCAAGACGCGCGTGACGGACGTCGATGAGCGCTGAGAACTGGCCGAGAGCCAACGCGGCTTCCTTTGGGGGCGCGCCGGCTTCGATCCGGATGGACCAACGGTCGCCTGCGGCTTCGGCGTGGAAGGTGCGCAGGCCGAGGTGGCGGCGGCGGACCACGGACAACACCCGTTCGATCGCGCCGGGGACGGCATCCACGCTGAGCTCGAAGGTGTGCTGCGGGTCGTCGTTCACGACGCCGGCTCCTCGATCAGGTCGGCGTTCGCGCCTCCGGGTGGCACGATCGGCCACACGTTCGCCTCGCGCTCGATGCGGATGTCGAGCACCACCGGACCGTTGTGCTTTCGGGCCCGCTCGAGCGAGCTCACAAGATCCGCGCGGCGATCGACCTGGATGCCGAGCACGCCATACGCGTCCGCGAGCTTGACGAAGTTCGGGCTGCTGATCGGCGTCTGCGAGATCCGCCCTTCGTGGAACATCTGCTGCCACTGCCGGACCATTCCGAGGTAGCCGTTGTTCATGATCGCCATCTTCACCGGCACGTTCTCCTGCACCGCCGTGCCGAGCTCGTGGATCGTCATCTGCGCGCCGCCATCACCGGCGATCGCCCATACCTCTGAAGCCGGCCGGCCGGTCTGCGCGCCGATCGCCGCCGGGAGGGCGTACCCCATCGCACCGAGGCCACCCGACGTGAGGAAGCGATCCGGATGCGTCAGCCGCAGGTGCTGCGCGGCCCACATCTGGTGCTGGCCCACGTCCGCCACGAAGTACGCGTCCTCGCTGGCGGCCTCTCGGATCGCCCGGATGACCAGGCGCGGTGGAAGCTCGACCCGGTCCTCGTTCGCCGCGAGCCGAGGGCGCGCCCGGCTCATCGCGAGCCGGCCGGCCCACTCGGGCCGCAGGGTGCGCTCGAGCCGGACAGCGAGAGCGAACAAGACGGTGCCTGCATCGGCCACGACGCCCACCGCGGTGGGAACGTTCTTGCCGAGCTGGGTCGCATCGATATCCGCGTGGATGATCTTCGCGTTCGGCGCGAACGCGCTGATCTTGCCGGTCACCCGATCGTCGAACCGTAGGCCAACGCCAAGGATGACATCGGCTTCGTTCACCATGCGATTCGCGTTCGCGCTCCCGTGCATGCCGAGCATCCCGCCTGCGAGCGGGTGATCCTCGGCGAGCGCGCCGATGCCGAGGAGCGTGGTCACGACGGGGGCGTCGATGCGCTCCGCGAGCGTGCGGAGCTCGCCATGGGCACGAGCGAGCCGCACCCCGTGGCCCGCGATGATCACGGGGCGCTGGGCGCCGGCCAGCAACGCGGCGGCGCGATCGAGCGCGTCCGCGTCGGCGCCGTGGGGCTTGATCACGGCATCCGCCGGTCGGCTGCGGGCGGTGGCCGTCCGGAGCTGGATGTCCTTCGGGATATCGACGACGACCGGTCCGGGCCGGCCGGCCGCGGCGACAGCGAAGGCCCGGTGGATGGTGGGCTCGATGTCCTCGACCCGCTCCACGAGGTAGGAATGCTTCGTGATCGGCCCGACGAGACCGAGGACGTCGGTCTCCTGGAAGGCGTCGCGGCCCATGAGCGGCGTCGACACCTGGCCGGTGATGGCGACCATCGCGACGCTGTCCATGTACGCGCAGGCGAGACCGGTGACGAGATTCGTGGCGCCGGGACCCGATGTCGCGACGCACACACCCACGCGTCCCGTGGCGCGCGCATAGCCGTCGGCCATGTGGGCGGCACCCTGCTCGTGACGGACGAGGACGTGATGGATCGCCGGGTGGTCCGGGAGGGCGTCATAGAGCGGGAGGCATGCGCCGCCGGGGTAGCCGAAGGCCATGTCCACACCGGCGTGCTCGAGCGCGCGCCAGACGAGGTCGGCGCCGCGCAGCTCGACGGCCTGCGCGTCTGGGATCGCCACCTTGGAGCTCTGGGCCATCGTGGTCAGACCCATGCCGGCAGATCGACGTCGCTCGTGCGATAGGCCTCGACGCAGATGGTCATGAGCACGAGATCGGTGAGCGATCCGTGGTGGGGCGCGTGGAGCTGGACGATCTGCTCGGCATGCTCGAGGCGCTCGCCCTCGAAGTGCATCCCCAGCCTCGCCAGACGCCGTCCGAGCTCTCTGCGTGGTTCCACTGACTGTGCTCCCCTTCCGACCGGAAACAAAAAAGACCTCCCGTCTGGGAGGTCTTGTGTTTCCGATCCTGCTACTTGCTACGCGGTCTCGGTGTTCCTCCCAGCGTCGTACCTGCTCCCAATAAGGAGCTCAATAACGACGACGCCAAGGACGAGTGACCGCATCGCCAGAACGGTAGCATTTGCTGTCCAGTCCGCCAAGTCTCCCCAAGTCCCGCCAAGTCCTGATGGAGGATCAAGCCATGCCTTCGCGTGTCGTGAAAATGGGTGTCCTTGGCGGCGACGGGATCGGTCCCGAGGTCACCTCCGCCGCTCTGCTGGTCCTTGATGCCTGCGAGGACCGGTTCGGTTTCCGGACCGAGCGGACGTCCTTTGACTGGTCGGGCGAGCAATACCTCCGGGACGGACGCCGTTTCGACGAGCAGGCGCTCGAGCCGATCAGG
>JANXXG010000015.1 GCA_025350745.1 Chloroflexota bacterium
TGGCGTGTGGATCGAGCGCGATGGCCGCGTCGAAGCGACATCGATACGGTTCCGCGACGCAGAGGAGATCCTCGTGCTGATCGAGCGGCTCGTTGCTCCGCTGGGCCGGCGCATCGATCTCGCCCAGCCGCTCGTCGATGCCCGACTCCCGGACGGATCGCGCGTCCACGCCGTCATCCCGCCGATCGCCCTTCAAGGTCCGATCCTGACGATCCGGCGGTTCTCGGCGAGACCGCTCGAGCCCGACGATCTGGTCCGCTACGGCACCGCTTCACCTTCGCAGATGGCGTTCCTGGTGGATGCGGTGCGCGCGCGGCGCAGCATCCTCGTGTCCGGCGGCACGTCGAGCGGCAAGACCACCACGCTGAACGCGCTCGCGTTCGCGATCGGGAACGACGAGCGAGTCATCACGATCGAAGATGCGGCCGAGCTGCGCCTGCCCCAGCCGAACGTCGTCGGGCTCGAGACGCGGCCCGCCAGCGTCGAGGGTCTTGGCGCGATCGACACGCGGACCCTGCTGCGCAACGCGCTGCGCATGAGACCCGACCGCATCGTCGTGGGCGAGGTCCGCGGCGGCGAGGCGCTGGACATGCTCCAAGCGATGAATACCGGTCACCGCGGCTCGCTCACCACCGCGCATGCGAGCAGCGCGTATCGGGCCCTCTTGCGGCTGGAGACGATGGCGATGATGGCCGGCCTCGATCTACCGCTTCCGGCCATCCAAGAGCAGATCCGTCGAGGCATCGAGATCGTGGTGCACCAGGAGCGCGATCGCGACGGCCGTCGGCGGATCGTCGAGGTCGCGGAGCTGGATCCGGACGCGGAGGGGCGATACCTCTTGCGCCCGATCGATCCGTGATCGCGGTGATGGCGCTCGTCGGCGCAGCCTTGCTCGCTGCCGCGATCCCGCGAGGCACGCTGCTGGCCACGTTCCGCGCGCGGCGCGCGAGCAGCGCCACCCGGGCCGCGCTGCCGGCGCTCATCGACGCGATCGCCGCCGCGCTCGCGGCGGGCCTGTCGCTCGAGCTCGCGTTCTCCGAGGTCGCACCGACCCTCCCGAGGGCGCTCGCTCGCGCGACGGCGAAGGTCAGCGCGTCCCTGCGGCTCGGAGAGCCGGTCGAGCGCGCGCTTCAGGCCTATGACGAGGTCGTGTCGGCGGCGGAGCTCGCCCCCTTCGTCATCGTGCTCGGGGCGTTCGCCCGGAGCGGTGGGCGGGTCGGGCGAAGCCTGGCGCGCGTCGCCCGACTCTTGCGCGGTCGGTTGGCGCTCGACGCCGAGCGGTCCGCCCTCACCGCGCAGGGCCGCTTGTCGGCCGTGGTCCTCGTGGCTCTCGCGCCCCTCGGCGCGCTCTTCTTTGCGATCCTCACGCCGTCCTACCTCGCAACGGTCGCCGGACCCGGTCGCGGGCTCGGGGCGCTGGCGGTCGGGCTCGAGATCCTCGGCGCGGCCTGGCTGTGGCGCCTCGTGCGCGCTCCATCCGAGGCGCCCGAGCTCGCGGCGCTCGTCGACGCGGTGGTCGTTGGCCTCGACGCCGGCCTGTCGTTCGAGCTCGCGCTCGCGATGTTGGTGGCGCGGTCGCCGCGCGTCGCGCGGCTGCCTGAAGCGAGACGGCTGCTCGCTGACCTCCGGATCGGACGGACGCCTCGCGCCGCGTTCGCGGCCTTCGCCGCGTCGGGACCGGCTGAAGCGCGCATCGCGGCCCTCGTGGAATCCGCGTCGCGGTTCGGCGCGCCGCTCGCCGAGCTGCTCGTCGCGCAGGCCGACGCGCTTCGCGAGGCGGAGCGCCGGCAGGCGGAGACGGCCGCGCGCCGCCTACCGATCCTGATGCTGTTCCCGTTGGCCCTCTGCGTGTTGCCGGCGCTGCTGGTCGTGTTCCTGGGTCCGCCGCTGCTGTCGCTGCTTGGTTGAGCGAGCGGGCACGTCGTACCCGCTCGCGCCAACCCGGGTCGGGGCTACGCCTTTACGACGTAGGTCTTCGCGATCTTGTCGTGCCAGCCCTGCTTGTTCGGGTCGAACGCGACCCAGATCACGCCGATGAAGAGCGCGATGCAGCTGATGATCAGCCCGACATACCGGATGAGCCCGTCGACGAGCGTGAGCTCGCTGCCATCCGTCTTCACCACGCGGATCTTGAGGGCGCGGTTGCCGAGGGTCTGACCGTGTCCATACGAGGACCAGAAATACAGGTAGTACGCGACGCCGAGGAGCGTCGAGAGCCCACCCGTTCCGTCCATACGCAGGATCCCGGACAGGATGCCGCCGACGATGGCGAGGAGGACGAAGTCGATGATCGTTGCCAGAGCGCGTGGCAGGAAGCCGATCTTGTCCGTCGTTGCATACGTGTTCGCGACCGCTGTGGCGGCCATATGACCACCCCCTTCTTCGGCGGCGAGTGTACTGAGGAGACCGCCGAATGGGGTAGTACCGCTTTCCCAGTTGCTCCCGGACCGTCCCGCGCACAGGCTCCCGGTGAGAAAGGGGGCACAGCGTGGAGATCCAGCGCTTCCTTCGCGAGGACGGCGGTCAGGGCCTCGTGGAGTACGCACTCATCATCGCCGTCATCGCGATCGCCGTCATCGTGGCCATGGTCTTCCTGCGCGGCCAGATCCAGAACATCTTCAGCAACATCGGGAACAACCTGACCTAGGCTCACGCGCGAGAGCGATCACCCGAGCGGCGCTCGCCCTGCGGCGGCGCCGCTCTTCGCGCCAGGTCCACACGAGCGCAGAGGGGAGCGGGATGGATCCGTTGCGGCTGGCCCAGGACGTCGTGCTCGTTGCCTTCGTCGTGACGATCATCGTCACCGACTGGCGCTGGCGGCGTATCCCGAATGTCGTCACCTACCCGACGATGCTCGTGGGCCTCGCGCTGGCGGCGATCGAGGGTCTCCCCGGACAGGCGCTCCAGAGCGGTCTGCTCGACCACGCCGCCGGTCTCGCCATCGCGTTCTTCATCAGCTACCCGATCGTCGCGCTGGGCGGCATGAAGGCCGGCGACGGGAAGTTTCTCATGGCGGTGGGCGCCCTGCGGGGGACGGCGTTCCTCTTCTCGGCCGGCGTGTACGGCGCGCTCATCGGCGGCATCATCGCGATCGTGTTCATCGTCGCGCGGCGCATCGAGGCGGCGCGAGCCGGCGAGGACTCGAGCTTCGGGCGTGTCCTGAAGAGCTGGATCCCGTACGGCGTGGCCCTCGGTCTGGGTGCCCTGGCGGCGCTGGCGGCCGAAGCCCGCCGCATATCATGAGCGACGTCCATGGCTGACAAGATCCGCATCCTCGTGGTCGACGACATCGTGGAGACGCGCGAGAACCTGGCCAAGCTGATCGGGTTCGAGCCGGACATGATGATCGTCGCGTCGGCCGATGGGGGAAAGCAGGCCGTCGAGTTCGCGAAGAGGGAACGGCCGGACGTCATCCTCATGGACATCAACATGCCGGACATGGACGGCATCACCGCGACCGAGATCATCGCGAACACCGTCCCCGAGTCGCCAGTCATCATGATGAGCATCCAGGGCGAGCAGGACTACCTGCGCCGCTCGATGCTCGCCGGTGCACGCGAGTTCCTGGTGAAGCCGTTCTCCGCTGACGAGCTCGTGAACGCGATCCGTCACGTCCACGAGATCGAGAAGGTGAAGCGGCAGCGCTACCAGCAGGCGGCACCCTCGCAGCAGCAGCCGAGCCTCACCTCCGTGCTGCAGCCCGACCGCGGTCGGATCATCACGTTCTTCTCGCCGAAGGGCGGCGTGGGTCGGACGACGATCTCCACGAACCTCGCGGTCGCGTTGCATCAGTCGACCGGGAAGCCGGTGGTCCTGGTCGATGGCAGCCTGCCGTTCGGGGACATCGCCGTGATCCTCAACATGAGCCCGAAGGCGAAGACCATCGCGGACCTGGTCGGCTCGTTCGATCAGGTGGATGCGGAGGTCCTGGAGTCCGTCCTGGTCCAGCACTCGACCGGGATCAAGGTCCTGCTCGCGCCGCCGACGCCGGAGGCCGCGGAGCTCATCACCGGCGCCAATATCAAGAAGATCCTCGAGACGCTTCGCGAGCACTACGCCTTCGTCGTCGTCGACACGTGGCCGTCGTTCCAGGAGCAGGTGCTCACGATGCTGGACGTCGCCGACGTGATCCTCACGCTCATGACCCTCGAGATCACGAGCCTCAAGAACGTTCGCGTCTTCATGGAGATCGCCGAGAAGCTCGGGTACGACGAGCAGAAGGTCCAGCTCGTGGCCAACCGGAATGACAGCTCCGGCGGCATCAAGGCCTCCGACGTCGAGGCGAGCCTCGCCCGGAAGATCCCGCACACGATCGTGTCCGACGGCCGCGCCCTTGTGCTTGCGGTGAACCGCGGCGTCCCGTTCGTGATCAGCCACCGGGACAGCCAGGTGGCCAAGGACATCTTCACCCTCGCCGACAAGCTCTCCGGGGCCAGCACCACCGCCGCCGCCGGCACTGCGACACTGCAAAAGGCGGCACCCAGACAGGGCCTCCGGCTCTTCGGGGGCGCCCGCTAGCCCCAGGACGACCCCGGACGTGCCAGGACGGCGTCAACTCGGTCTACGAGCCGGCCAATAGCCCAAAAGTGCCCCTTCCGAAGCATCCGGCGCCGCCGTTAGGGTCGTAGACTCGCGCGAAGGGAGCCCCCTGAAGGCACCCCTCCGGCGGAAAATTAGGTCTGGAGCACGTATGTCGCTTCTCAGGCGGATCGAAGGTCAGCGCCCCGCCGGTACTCCGGAGGCGCCGGCTGGCCCAGGGGCTTGCCGGATCGGG